>CAIQOY010000408.1 GCA_903873565.1 uncultured Actinomycetes bacterium | reverse complement strand
CACCCGCGACGCCCCCGCCTCCGCCCTGCTCGAGCTCGACTTCGACCTGATCTACCCGCTGGCCGGGCCGATCCACGTGGCCGGCGCCGAGCCCGGCGACGCCCTCGCCGTGGAGATCCTCGGCTTTGACCTGCCCGACTGGGGCTGGGCCTGCATCATCCCCGGCTTCGGCCTCCTGCCCCCCGGCGAGTTCACCGAGCCCGTGCTGCGCATCTTCGACCTGACGGAGGGCGACACGACGGAGCTCTGCCCCGGCGTGCGGATCCCGATCGAGCCCTTCTGCGGCACGATGGGCGTGCCCGGCGCGGGCATGCGCGACGTGCCGATCCCGCCGCCACACGCCGGCGGTGGCAACGTCGACCTGCGCCACCTGACCGCGGGCACCACGCTGTACCTGCCGGTCGGCGTCGAGGGCGGCCTCCTGTCAATCGGCGACGCCCACGCGGCGCAAGGCGACGGCGAGGTCTCGATCTCCGGCATCGAGTGCGCGATGACCACGCGGCTGCGCGTCGACGTCGTCAAGGGCCTCGACATCCCCGCGCCCCAGCTGCGCCGGCCCGCGGGGCCCCTCACCCCGCGCGTCGACCACGGCGGCTGGTACGCCACGACCGGCGTCGAGGCCGATCTGATGGCCGCCGCACAGGCCGCGGTGCGGGCGATGATCGACCACCTCGTGCGCGAGCGGGGCCTCAGCCGCGAGGACGCCTACATCCTCTGCGGCCTCGCCGGCGACCTCAAGATCACCGAGGTCGTGGACGACCCGATGTGGATCGTGGGCTGCTTCATGCCCGACGCCGTCTTCACCGGCTAACGGGTCAGTCGTTCCGCTAGCCGGTGTGGTTCAATCACCCGTGCGCGGATGCGCACTCTGGAGAGAACACAAGGAGGCTTGCATGTCGGATGACCACGGAGGGGTGGGCGTCGGACGCGAGGGGACGATCGAGACCGTCTCGGTCTCGACCGCAGGCGCCGATCGGCTGAAGCCGAACGCGATCGGCCTGTGGGGCGTGATCTTCGTCGCCGTGACCGGCGCCGCGCCGATCTCGGCGATGCTGTTCAACGTGCCGTTCTCGGTCGGGTTCGGCACCGGCTACTTCACGCCCGCGGCGTTCCTGTTCGCCACGGTCGTGCTCACGATCTTCTCGATCGGCTACGTCGCCATGGCCCGCGAGATCAAGGCCGCCGGCGGCTTCTACTCGTTCATCTCGCACGGCCTCGGGCGCGAGCTCGGCCTGGCCACCGGCATCACCGGCGTCCTCGCCTACTCGCTGTTCGAGGTGTCCCTGCTCGGCGGGTTCTCGTACTTCTTCTCGACGAACTTCAACGCCTGGTTCGGGACGGAGATCCCCTGGATCCTGCCCGCGGTCGGAGCGGCGCTCCTGATCGCGGTGCTGTGCTGGTTCGACGTCGAGCTGTCGGTGAAGATCCTCGGCGCCGCGCTGATCTCGGAGATCATCATCCTGGTCCTGTTCGACGTGCTGGTGTTCGGCCAGGGCGGATCGTCGTCGGGCATCGCCTGGGACAGCATCAACGTGTTCAACATGACCAACCCGGGCGTCGGCCTCGCCGCCGGCGTCGGCCTGTTCCTGGCCTTCTGGTCATGGGTCGGCTTCGAGGCGATCCCGAACTACGCCGAGGAGTCGAAGGACCCGAAGCGCAACGTGCCGCGCGCCACGCTGATCTCGGTGATCGGCCTCGGCGTCGGCTACGT
>CAIQOY010000407.1 GCA_903873565.1 uncultured Actinomycetes bacterium | reverse complement strand
CCTGGACCAGGCCGGCGCCGTGGAGGACGGCGAGCGCGCCCGCGAGGTCCGCGCCCAGGCGGGCGAGCTCCGGGCCGTCCAGCGCGCGGCCGGCGAGGGCGGCCCTGGCCGAGCGGCCCGACCGCATCGGCGTCGCCAGGAAGCGCGCGCCGTCGTCGTCCGCGCCGTGGTCGAGGACCACCGGCAGGCCGGGGTGGCGGGCCTGCGCGAGCGCCGCGAGGGCGGCGTCCGCCGCGGGCACGGGGTCGAGGAGGGTGACGAGGACGGGGGCGTCGGTCGCCGCGTCGCGCGCCCGCCAGACGCTGCCGCCGGGGGCCCCGCGGTCCGGCACCCCGAGCACGTAGCGGCGTCCGATGCGGCGGCCCTCCACAGCCGTCAGCCTACACCGGTGCGGCGTGCGCCCGGCGTCCCCCGCGCCTGCCAGACTGCCATCTCGATGGTTCTCTCCGACCGCGGAATCCGGCTGGCAGTGGAGACGGGGCGGATCCGCCTCGATCCGTTCGACGACGCGCTCATCCAGCCCGCCTCCGTCGACGTGCGCTGCGACCGCCGCTTCCGCGTCTTCCGCAACTCGAGCTACAGCCACATCGACGTCAAGCAGGAGCAGTCCGAGCTGACGGAGCTGATCGAGATCGAGGGCGACGGGCCGTTCATCCTGCACCCCGGCGAGTTCGTGCTCGGCGCCACCCTCGAGCGGGTCACCCTCGGCGACGACATCGTGTCGCGCCTCGAGGGCAAGAGCTCGCTCGGCCGGCTCGGCCTGCAGGTGCACTCGACGGCCGGGTTCATCGACCCCGGCTTCGACGGGCACGTCACCCTGGAGCTCGCGAACGTCGCCAACCTGCCGATCACCCTCTACCCCGGGATGAAGATCGGGCAGATGTCCTTCATGGACCTCGACGGCCCCGCCGAGAAGCCGTACGGGTCGGGCTCCCTGGGCTCGAAGTACCAGGGCCAGGTCGGTCCGACGCCGAGCGCCTACTGGCGGAATTTCCAGTAGCGCGATCCCGCTCCCGGGTGATACCGTGGCCGTACCGCGGAAAGGGGGTGGTCCGTTCTGAGCAGCGACAGTACGGCAAGTGGAGGTCTGCGCACGTAGGAGGCGCGCCCCGGGACCGACGGGGAACCGCCTAGCCAGCGTTGGGGCCGCGGCGCCAAGCCGCAGCGACTCCTGCGTATGACCAGTGCATGACCGGGAGGGGCCGGGCGGCGACGCCCGGCCCCTCTGCCTTTCCGGGCCTCCGTACACTCCGGTCATGCGCCGCGTCGAGCCGCTCCTCGTGCTGCTCGGCTACGCGCTCGCGTCCGTCCTCCTGATCGGGCGCCACCTCCTGCGCGCCCCCGCCGACGCCGTGGTCGGCAGCTTCGGCGCCGACCAGGGCTTCTTCGCCTGGTCGCTCGTCCACTGGGTCGAGGTGCTGCGGCTCGCGCAGGCGCCGTTTCTGACCGACCGGATCGACGCCCCCGTCGGCTTCAACCTCGCCTGGGCCACCACCATCCCCGGGCCGGCGCTGCTGCTCGCCCCGCTGACCGCGCTGGCCGGGCCGCTGGCCTCCTACAACGCGCTGGCCCTCGCCGCCCCCGCGCTCGCCGCCTGGACCGCGTACCTGCTCTGCCGCCACCTGACCGCCGACCCGCTCGCGGCCATCCTCGGCGGCTGGGCCTTCGGGTTCTCGTCGTACCTGCTCGGCCAGACCCTCAACCACGTCAACCTGGCGCTGGTCTGGGCGCTGCCCCTGATCGTGCTGGTCGCGGTGCGCCTGATCGAGGGCTCGGTCCGCCGCCAGCGCGGCGTCCTCGCGCTCGCGGCGCTGGTCGGCCTGCAGTACCTCACCTTCACCGAGGTGGCGGCGACCGCGACCCTGGTCGGCGCGCTCGCGCTCGGCCTCGCGCTCGCCCTCGGGGGCGCCGAGCTGCGCGGGCGCATCGCGCGCGCCCTGCCGTGGATCGGCGCCGGCTACGGGCTCGGCGTCGTGATCGCCTCGCCCCTGATCCTGACGGCGCTCCTGCACCCCAACCCGATCTCGGGGCGGATCCGCCCCGAGCTCTACCCGCTCGACCTGGCCAATGTCCTGATCCCGACGCGCATCACGTGGATCGGGGGCGAGCGCTTCGCGACCCGCTCGGCCGAGTTCGCCGGCAACCTGACCGAGCAGCTCGGCTACGTCGGGCCCGTGCTGCTCGCGGTGGCCGCGCTCGGCTGGATCCGCTGGCGCCGGCGGCCGATCGCCACCGTGATCGGCCTGACCGCGCTCGCCGCGGGCGTGCTGGCCCTCGGTGCCCGCCTGACCATCGATGGCGTCCCGGGCGGCTGGATGCCGTGGGCGGAGGTCGAGCGCCTGCCCCTGATCGGCCTCGCCCTGCCGGGCCGGATCGTGGTCTACGCGTGGCTCGGGATCGCGCTCCTGGTGGCCCTCTTCGCGGCGCGGCGCGACGGGGCGGACCGCGCCTGGCCGGCGCGGGCGGCCCTGGCCGCCCTCGCCCTCGTGCTGCTCCTGCCCACCCAGGACGGACGCTGGTGGCGGACGCCGCTCGAGACCCCGCCGGGGATCGCGTCCGGCTCCGCGACGCGCGACATCGCCGACGACGCGATCGTGCTGACCCTGCCGTACTCGTTCCGCGGCAACGGCATGTACTGGCAGGCACGCGACCGGATGCGCTGGCGGCAGGCCGGCTCCTACAGCGCGGCGGCCGTCCCGGCGGCCTACGCGGGCCTGCCGATCATGGGCGCCCTCTACGGCGGCCCCCTGCCGCCGGACGCCCGCGACGCCCTGCTCGACTACCTGGCGCTGACGGGCACGGAGTGGGTGCTGATCGACGCGCGCCAGCCCGGTCCGTGGACGGGGCTCCTGCGCGAGGTCGGGGGCGAGCGCTCCGACGTCGACGGCGTCGTGCGCTTCCGTCTCGACCCGGGCCGCATCCGTGCGCAAGCGGACGGTGCGTGACACGGCTTGCCGGAAACCGGTAAGGTCCCGGGCCGTGGCCCCGGACCCCCACGCCAAGGACGTGCGCGCCGTCATCGCCGACGTGGGCGAGGCGGCGGCGGAGCTGGACCTCGCCGGCTGGGTCGGCCTCCTGCAGCGCGCCGCCAAGAGCGGCGACCGCCTGTCGCCGGCCGCCCGCACGCGGCTGACCTCGGCCGGCGCGCACGCGGCCGACGCCGCCCTGCCCCTGCCGCTGGCCGTCGACGCCTGGCTGACCGCGGGCTGGGTCGTCTGGCGCGAGGCGGGCGCCGAGGGCGACGCCAAGGCCATCAGCCGCCGCGCGGGCGTGATGATGCGCGTGCTGGACGACGGCGCGAAGGCCCTCGCCGACGGCTACGTGCGGGCCCAGCAGAGCGCGGTTCGCCGCGACGAGAGCGCCCGCGCCACCCTGCTCGACTGGCTCCTCGGCGGCACGCCGCCGGACCGCGTCATGGAGGCCGCCGGGCGGCTCGGCGTCGACATCGGCGGCCGCCGCAGCGTGATCGTGGTGGGCGAGGTGTCGGAGGCGATCCTCGACCGCTTCCGCGAGGCGGGTGCGCTGGCCGCGCCGCGGGCGGGCACCACGGTGGCCGTCCTGACCGGGCGGGCGCCGCGCGGCCCCGAGACGGCCGGCCTGGGCCGCCCCGGGCTCGGGGTGGCCGGCATCCGCACCTCGTACGGCGAGGCGCTGCGGGCCCTCGACGTGGCGCGCCGGCTCGGCCTGCGCGGCGTGGTGCCGTACACCGACGTGCTGCCCGAGGCCCTGATCGGCCAGGACCGCGCGACCCTGCGCGAGCTCGTCGAGTCGACCCTCGAGCCGCTGCGCAGCAAGCGCAACGGCGGGCCGCAGTACGTGGAGACGGTCGAGACCTGGCTGCAGGAGGGCCTCAGCGTGGCGGCCACCGCCCGCGCGCTGCAGGTGCACGAGCGCACCGTGCGCTACCGGCTGGCCCGCATCGCCAAGCTGACCGGCCTCGACCTCCAGCACGCCGACGACCGCTTCCGGCTCGAGCTCGCGGTGCGCGGCGAGCGGCTGCTCGACCAGGCCGAGCCCGCCTAGGACCAGACGATCTCGTCGGCGTCGCCCCACTCCGCGGGGAGCGGGGTGCCGGCGGCCCGGTGCAGGGCGACCTTGAGCGTGCCGAGGCCGAGCACGGCGCACTTGACGCGCATCGCCGAGAGCGGGATCGCGAGCTCGTCGAGGATCGCCTGCGAGGGCAGGGCCGCGGCCTCCTCCACGGGCATCCCCGCGACGAGCTCGGTCAGCATCGAGGTCGCGGCCTGCGAGACCGCGCAGCCGTGGCCCGTGAAGCGCATCTCCCCGATCCGGCCGTCCTCGAGGCGCACCATCACGGTGACCTGGTCGCCGCAGAGCGGGTTCTGGCCCTCGGCCTCGGCGTCGGCGCCCTCCAGCGCGCCGTGGTGGCGCGGGTGGCGGTAGTGGTCCATCAGGTTCTCGCGGTAGAGGTCGTCGTCCACGGCTACACCCCCATCACGCGGCGCGCGTCGAGGAGGCCCTCGACGAGCCGGTCGACGTCGTCGGTCGCGGTGTACAGGTAGAAGGAGGCGCGCACGGTCGCCGCCAGCCCGAGGCGCTCGACGAGGGGCTGCGTGCAGTGGTGGCCGGCGCGCACGCAGACCGCGTGGCGGTCGAGGATCTCGGCCACGTCGTGCGGATGGACGTCGTCGAGGACGAACGAGACGACGCCGCCGCGCGCGGCCGCGTCGCGCGGGCCGACGACGCGCAGCCCCGGCACCTCGGCGAGGCGCTCGAGGGCGTAGACCGTGATCCGGTGCTCGTGCGCATCGATGGCCTCGAGGCCGACCCCGGTCAGGTAGTCGATCGCCGCGTGCAGGGCGATGGCCTCGGCGTAGGCGGGCGTGCCCGCCTCGAACTTCCACGGCAGGGTGTTCCAGGCGGTGCGGTCGAGCCGGACGGAGCGGATCATCTCGCCGCCCGTCATGAACGGCGGCATCGCCTGCAGGAGCTCCTCGCGGCCCCAGAGCGCGCCGATGCCGGTGGGCCCGAGCGTCTTGTGGCCGGAGAAGGCGACGAAGTCGGCGCCGAGCGCCTGCACGTCGACCGGCCGGTTGGGCACCGTCTGCGCCGCATCGAGGACCACGACCGCGCCCTGGGCGTGCGCCCAGCGCACGATCTCGTCGACCGGCGGCCGCACCCCGAGCGTGTTCGACTGGTGGGTGACGGCGACGATCCTGACGCGGCCCTCGCGGGCGATCGCATCCAGCGCGTCGAGCTGCAGGTGCCCCTCGTCGTCGATGTCGAGGAAGCGCAGG
>CAIQOY010000406.1 GCA_903873565.1 uncultured Actinomycetes bacterium | reverse complement strand
GATGGGCATGCACCGCGAGGTGCAGCTGATCGTGTCGGGCGGCATCCGCAACGGCGCGGACGCCGCGAAGGCGCTCGCGCTCGGCGCGGACGCCGTGTCGATCGGCGTCGCCGCGATGATCGCCCTCGGCGACAACGACCCGGCCTACGCCGAGGAGTACGCCAAGATCGGCTCGGCGGCGGGCTTCTACGACGACTGGCACGAGGGCAAGGACCCGACCGGCATCTCGACGCAGGACCCGGAGCTCGCGGCCCGCTTCGACCCGGAGCAGGGCGGCCGCCGGCTCAACAACTACCTCAAGACGATCACCCTCGAGGTCCAGACCCTGGCGCGCGCGGCCGGCAAGAGCCACGTGCACAACCTGGAGCCCGAGGACCTCGTCGCGCTCACGATCGAGGCCGCCGCGATGGCGCGCGTCCCGCTCGCGGGCACCGAGTGGATCCCGGGCCACACCGCCGCCAACGGCTGGTAGCGGCCCCTGCGGTCACGGCCGGGAGCCGGTAGGCTCCCGGCCATGATCACGCTCTACGGCATCCCCGGCACGGCCACGACCGCGCCCCACATGGTCCTCGAGGAGATCGGGGCCGAGTACGCGTTCGTCCTCGTCGAGCGCGACGCGGACGACGTGCCGACGGCGCCGCCCGGCTTCCTCGCGATCAGCCCGTTCGGCAAGGTCCCGGCGCTCGACGACGACGGCCTGGTCCTGACCGAGTCGGCCGCGATCTGCCTGCACCTCGCGGCCACGCACCCCGCGGCGGGCCTGCTCGCGCCGCCCGAGGACCGTCACGCGCGCGCCACCACGGTGCGGCACCTGATGACGCTCACGAACACGGTCCAGCCGGCCTACCTGCGCTACTTCTACGGGCCGCGCTACACGACCGACCCGGCCGGCGTCGACGCCGTCGTGGCCGCGGCGGTCGCCGAGCTCAACGGGCTCGCCGACCACTTCGCGGGCCTCCTCGCCGACGGGCCGTTCCTGCTGGGCGAGCGGCTCTGCGTGGCGGACATCTACCTCGCGATGCTGTCGTCCTGGTCGTCCGACATGGAGCCGGGCGACCGCTGGTGGTCGCGGCCCGCGCTGGCGCGCCACTACGACGCCGTCCTCGCCCGCCCCGGCTGCCGCCGGGCCGTGGAGCAGGAGGGCGGCACGCTCTCGAGCGGCGCCTGAGCCGCCCGCGCCGGCCCGTACGATGGGCCGGCGTGGAGCGGGCGGCCGTCAGCGGGCACGATCACGGGCACGAGCACGGCCCGGGCGGGGGCCTCGGCCTCGCCGGGCCGATCGCGCTGCTCGTCGTCCTGGTCGGGGTGGCGGTCGCGGGGACGCTGGCCGGCGACGCGCTCGACGGCCCGCGGCTGGGGGCGTTCGCGACGGTCTTCGTCTCGATCGTCGTCCAGGCGCTGCCCTTCCTCGTCCTCGGGGTGCTGCTGTCCGCCGCGATCGTCGCGTTCGTGCCGCGCGAGCTCGCCGCCCGCGCCCTGCCGCGCAACCGCGCCCTGGCCGTGCCCGTGGCCGGCGCCGCCGGGATGGCGCTGCCGGGCTGCGAGTGCGCCTCGGTGCCCGTGGCCAGCGGCCTGATGCGCAAGGGGGTGGCGCCCGCCGCCGCGCTCACGTTCCTCCTGGCCGCCCCGGCGGTCAACCCGATCGTCCTCGCCGCCACCTGGGTCGCCTTCCCGGGCCGGCCCGAGATGACGCTCGGCCGGCTCGTGGCCTCGCTGGCCGCGGCGGTGGCCGTCGGCTGGCTGTGGACGCTGCTCGGGCGCACGGAGTGGATCCGGCTGCCCGGCGGCGGCGACGCCGACGACGGCCGGCCGCGCTGGCTGGTCTTCCGGCGGGCGGTGGCGCACGACTTCCTGCACGCCGGCGGCTACCTCGTGGTCGGCGGCCTGCTCTCCGCCGTGATCAACGTCGCGCTGCCGCCGCACTGGGTCGACTCGCTCGCCGAGCAGGCGATCCTCGGGGTGCTCGTCCTCGCGCTCCTCGCGGTCCTGATGTGCATCTGCAGCGAGGCCGACGCCTTCGTGGCCGCCAGCTTCACGCAGTTCAGCCCGACGGCGCAGCTCGCCTTCATGGTCGTCGGGCCGATGGTCGACCTCAAGCTGATCGCCATGCAGGTCGGCACCTTCGGGCGCGCCTTCGCGGTGCGCTTCGTGCCCGTCGTCCTCGTGGTGGCGATCCTGATGAGCGTCCTCGTCGGGTGGGTGCTCCTGTGAGCCGCGCCCTGCAGGCGATCCTGCTGCTCAGCGCCGCGGCGCTGCTCGCGCGCCTCGCCGTCACCGGCGAGTACCTCTACTACGTCAAGCCGTCGATGCTGCCCGCGCTCGTCGCCTCGGCCCTGGTCCTGCTGGCCCTCGCCGTCTTCGCCGGCCGCGACGCGTGGGCGGCGGCGGAGGAGGGGCCGGACTGCGACCACGCGGGGCACGGCCACGGGCACGGCACGCCCCGGGCGGCGCTCCTCCTCGCCCTGCCGCTCCTGACGGTGCTCCTGATCGCGCCGGCCCCGCTCGGCGCCTTCAGCGCGCAGCGGGGCAGCCCGCCGCCGCCCGCGCCCGCCCCGGCCGGTGGGTTCGAGCCCCTGCCCGCCGGCGACCCCGTCGAGGTCACCGTCTCGGAGTTCGTGCGGCGCGCCACGGAGGGCGGCGGGCCGACGCTCGCGGGCCGCCGCGTGGTGATGACCGGCTTCGCCACCCCGAACCCCGACGGCGGCTGGTGGCTGACGCGGATGGTGATCGCCTGCTGCGCGGCCGACGCCTACCCGGCGCGGATCGCCGTGCGCGGCGCCGACGCCCCGCCCGCCGACGCCTGGGTGGCCCTGACCGGCACGTGGGTGGAGGGCACGGGCTCTGACGACGGCCTCCTGATCCCCGCCGTCGCGGCCGACGCCGTGGAGCCGATCGCCCGCCCGGCGAGCCCGTACCAGCGCTGAGCCGCCGGTGCCGGGGCGGTGACCGGCGAGGGGAATCGCCGCGACCGGCGTACGCTACGGGCTGATGGGGGCGTATCTCGAGCCGGTTCGCGCGCGCGCCCTGCGCGTGCCCATCGCCCTGCGCGAGGCGGCCATCGCCGCCCTGCTCGCGCTCGGCGGCGCCGGGCTCCTGACCCTCCTGACCCCGCCGCCCGACGACGCCTCCGCGCACCTCTACCGGGCGCTCCTGGTCTCGCGCGACTCGTTCCTCTGGGACAACCTCTGGTACGCGGGCGACTACCCGCTCGTCTCCTACTCGCTGCTCCTGTACCTGCCGCAGGAGTACGTCGGCCCGGCCACCGCCGGCCTCGTCGCCGTCGTCATCTCCGCCGCGCTCTTCGCGGTCCTCGTGATCACCCGCTGGGGCGCGCCGGCCCGCTGGGGCAGCCGCGCCTTCGGCCTGCTCTCGCTGGGGCCGCTGTTCACGGGCGGCTACGCCTACGCCGTCGGCGCGATGGTGATGCTGCTCTGCCTGCTCGCCCTGCAGCACCGCCGCCACGGGCTCGGCTTCGCGCTCGGCGCGCTCACCCTCGGCGTCAGCCCGCTCGCGTTCGTGTTCCTGGCGCTGATCCTGGCCGCCGTCTGGCTCGAGCACCGCCGCTTCGACCCGCGCACGATCGTGGTGGCCGGCTGGCTCGCCGCGCTCGTGGTCGTGCAGGCCGCGATCGGGTGGCTGTTCCCGTCGGAGGGCGTCTACCCGTTCCTCGTCGGCCACCTCGTGGCCGTGCTCGCGATCGCCGTGCTCGGCGTCGCCGTGGCCCGGCGCCGGCCGGAGACGCGGCTGATCATGTGGCTCCTGATCCTCTGGGCCGTCGGGGCGCTGCTCCTCTACGCGGTGCCCACGCCCGTCGGCGACAACCTCGCGCGGCTGCGCTACTTCGCCTTCCCGATGGTGGCGATCGCGGCCGCCGCGGTGGCCTGGCGGCCGCGCGCCCTCGTCGTCGCCGCCCTGATCGCATCCTGCGCGTACGGGGCGCTGCCCGACCTCGTCGACGCCGTCACCCGCTCCGACTCGCGCCCGACGCAGGAGGCGTTCTGGACGCCGGCCGTCGGGTTCCTCGCCGAGCACCACTCGCCCGACTACCGCGTCGAGGTGGTGCAGACGCGCGGGCGCTGGGAGGCCTTCTGGATCCCCGAGGCGGGCTACCCGATCGTGCGCGGCTGGTACCGCCAGGTCGACCTCGCCGAGAACCCCGTCCTCTACCAGACCGAGATCTCCGCCTGGGAGTACCAGTCGTGGCTGCGCTCGCGGGCCGTCAAGTACGTGCTCCTGCCCGACACGCCGCTCGACACGGAGGGGTCGGAGGCGGAGGCGGAGCTCCTGCGCTCGGGCCGCTCCGGCCTCGAGCTGGTCGAGCGCCGCGGCGCCTGGAGCTTCTACGAGCTGCCCGACCCGACGCCCCTGATGACGGGGCCGGGCGCGGCGAGCATCATCGGCTACGACCACGACCGGCTGCGCGGCACCGTCTCGGAGCCCGGCCTGTACCTGCTCCGGGTGCGCTGGATGCCGTACTGGGAGACCGAGGGCGTGGCCGACTGCGTCGCGGCCGGATCGCAGGGCCAGACGATCGTGCGGATGGCCGCTGCGGGGCCGTTCGCGATCCGCGCCACCGAGCAGCTCGACGTGCTCGCGGAGCGGATCTTCGCGGCGCCGACCAGCGGCCCTGACTGCGGCGCGCCGTAGCCCGGCTCAGCGGTCGGGGACGCCGCAGCCCGGGATCAGCGCCTGCCAGTGGGGCAGCGCGTTCGTCGCCTCGGCCCAGACGCGCATGCGGGGCACGAGGTCCAGGTCGATCGGGGCGTGCAGCGCACGGTGCAGGACGGGCGTGGCCGCGAGGTCGGCGATCGTCACGCGGCCGTGGCAGGCCCAGGGGCCCGGGTCGTCGAGGACGGCCATCGCCCGGTTCAGCTTCGGGGCCTGCGCCGCGAACAGGGCCGCGACCTCGTCGGGCGGCAGCGGGTCCTTCGCGAACAGCCCGAGCCCGGGCACGATCCCGTACTGCTGCGACTCGTAGCCGAAGAGCGCGGGCCGCACCATGATGCCCCACAGGTCGAGCACCCAGTCGACGCGGGCGCGGGCCTGCGGGTCGCGGGGGTAGAGGTCGTCGCGGCCCTCGCGGTCGGCGAGGTAGCGCAGGATCGTGTTCGACTCGGCGAGCGCGAACTCGCCGTCGAGCAGCGCGGGGATGCCGCCGACCGGGTTGATGGCGACGTGCCACTCGGCGCGCTCGGCCTCGAACGGCACCTCGCGGGTCTCGTACTCGAGCCCGAGCAGGTCGAGCATCAGCCGCGCCTTCTGGGCGTTCGACGACCACGGGTGGTCGTGCAGGACGAGGCCGCTCACGCGACGGGCTCCGCGGCGAACGAGCGGGGCAGGTCGCGGACGAGGCCCGACACCGTCTTGAAGGCCGGGTGGTCGGCGGACTCCATCATCTCGAACAGCGCGAGCTCGACGCCGCTCGGCACCATGCCGGCCGCGCGCATGCGGCGCACGCCGATCTCGCGGCTCGAGGCGGTGCGGCTGGCGATGGCGTCGAGGGCGACGTGCGCCTGGCGGCCCGAGCGGAGGATGTCGGCGACGGACTGCTGCACGCAGACGTGCGCCTCGATGCCGCACACGATCACCTGATCGCGGCCGTACTGGTCGAGCTGCGCGACGGCCTCGGGCGCGCCGAGCGACGAGAAGGCGCGCTTCTCGATCGGGTCGACGCCCTCGAGGGCCTCCGCCAGCTCGGGGATCGTGGCCCCGAGCCCCTGCGGGTACTGCTCGGTCACGATCACGGGCACGTCGAGCGCGCGGCAGCCGCGGACCAGGGCGTCGACGTGGGCGACCATCGGCTCCCAGCCCGCGATGTGCGGCCGGAACCGCTCCTGCACGTCGACGACCAGCAGGACGGCGCGGCGCTCGTCGAGGCGGTCGGGGACGTGGCGCATGGGCGAACCGTAGCGCCGGGCCACGGCCGGGGCCGCGCGTCCTGCGATAGGGCGGTCATGCGGCTGCGCCTCGCGCTCGTCCTGCTCGCCACGGCCCTCCTGGCCGCCGCCTGCGGCGGCTCCGGCGGCGCGGACGACGCGGCGCCCGCCGAGGCGGCCGCCGCGCCCGAGATCGTGAAGGCGGAGCCCGCCCTCGAGGAGTACCGCGGCACGCCGCTGGCCGTCGTCTTCTTCCACCCCCTCTGACTGTCGTGCGGGGGCGAGGCCCCCCAGGTCGCGCAGTTCGCGCGGGACAACGAGGGCCAGGTGCAGGTGATCGCGGTCTCCGCCCCCAACGCGGATCCGGCCGACGTCGAGCGCTTCGCCCGCGACAAGTACGGTGACGCGCCCGTGACCATCTACACGGGCACGACGGGCGACGTGTTCATGAACGTCGGCGGCGGGACGTTCCCGGAGGTCGTCTTCTTCGACGCCGACGGCCAGCCCGCCGAGGCGCCCCCGGGCTGGCCCGGCGCCTAGCCCGGGCTTCCCGCGCAGGAGACGCAGGCCCGGCGGCGTACGCTCGGGGCGACCCACCAGCTGGAGGCCAGATTGTCCACTGCCATGCCCGGGCTGCCGCCCGAACTCCGGGAGGCGCTCTCGAAGAACTGGAAGGTGCTGCTGATCGGCGGCATCGTCTCCGTCGTCCTCGGCCTGATCGCCATCATCGTCCCGCCGCTCGCCTCGGTGGGCATCACGATCCTCGTCGGCATCATCCTGCTCGTCGGCGCGGTCGGCATGGTCGCGGAGGCGATCTCGCGCGGCACCACCGGCCACCGCATCTGGAGCGCGATCCTCGCGGTCCTCTACGTGATCGCGGGCGTGTGGCTGCTGATCAACCCCGTCGAGGGGACGATCACGCTGACCGTCGTCCTGATCGTCTTCTTCCTCGTGATCGGCCTCTTCCGCCTGATCGCGGGCATCCAGGGCCGCAGCGGCGGCGTCCCGAACGCGGGCTGGATGATCGTCAACGGCAT
This sequence comes from uncultured Actinomycetes bacterium, assembly GCA_903873565.1. Lineage (GTDB taxonomy): Bacteria > Actinomycetota > Thermoleophilia > Gaiellales > F1-60-MAGs149 > F1-60-MAGs149. The sequence continues at coordinate 2,153 of CAIQOY010000406.1, read as the reverse complement.
CCTCTCGATCGCGATCGCCGTGCTCGTGCTGCTCGACCTGCCGTCGTCGGCGGCCTGGGCGATCGGCCTGCTCGTCGGCATCCAGCTGCTCTTCGACGGCCTGATGCTGATCACCACCGCCATGGCCGGCAAGAAGCTGGCCGAGGGCGGCGGCGGCGCCTGATCGGCGCCCCGGCGCGGGCCGGGCACCTGCGTAAGGTTCGGCGGGAGGCCGGCGACTCCATGTCGCCCGGGCCTCCCGCCCGAACCGACGCATGCCACGCCGCCTCGTCCACGCCGCCGACCTGCACCTCGACAGCCCCTTCACGGGCCTCGGGTCGCTGCGGGACGGGCTCGACGGGGTCCTGCTCGACGCCTCCCTCGACGCCCTCGACGACCTCGTCGAGCTGTGCCTCGCCGAAGACGCGGAGGTCCTGCTCCTCGCCGGCGACCAGTTCGACCGCGCCGAGGGCTCATCGCGCGGGCGCCAGCGCCTGCAGCGCGCCTGCGCGCGCCTGACCGAGGCCGGGACCGCGGTCTTCGCGGTCCACGGCAACCACGACCCGCTGCGGGGGCGCTCGCCGCTCGCCGACGTCGACGGGGTGACGGTGTTCCGGCCGGGCCGGCCGCAGACGCACGCCGTCGACCCGCGCGGCCTCGGGCCCGTGGTGGTCCACGGCGTCTCGTTCGGCCGCGCCGCCGAGGAGGACAACCTCGCGCTCGGCTTCGCGCGCGGCGACGACCCGGGCCTGCACGTCGGCCTCCTGCACTGCATGGTCGGCGAGCGCGAGGGGCACAGCCGCTACGCGCCCTGCGCCGTCGACGACCTGCTCGCCGCGCGGATGGACTACTGGGCGCTCGGCCACGTCCACCGCTTCACGGTCGAGCACGAGTCGCCGCCCGTCGTCTACGCGGGCGCCCTGCAGGGCCGCTCGCCGAAGCCGTCGGAGCGGGGCCCGCACGGCGCCGTCGTCGTCGAGTTCGAGGGCGATCGGGTGCTGGGCCTGCGCCACGTCGCGCTCGACCGCGTCCGCTTCGAGGAGGTCGAGCTCGCGATCGACGGGCTCGACGGCGAGCACGGCCTCACGCGCGCCCTCGAGGGCCTCGCCGCCGACGCCGTGCGCGCGGCCGAGGGCCGCCTCGTCGTCCTGCGCGCGCGGCTCGTGGGGCGCGGCGAGCTGCATCGCCTGCTCAGCACGGCCGGCGAGCTCGAGTCCCTGCGCCGCGGCCTCGACGAGGCCGCCGGCCCGGACCTCGTCTGGGAGCGCATCCGCGCCGCCACGGGCCCCGCCATCGACCTCGACGAGGTGCGCGCGGGGCAGGGCCTCGCGAGCACCGCCCTGGCCGCCTTCGACGCCCTCGAGCACGATCCCTCCGCCTGCGCCGCCCTGCTCGCGGAGCTGACGCAGTCGTTCGGCGACACGGCCCTGGCCGGCCTCGCCGAGGAGGACCCCGCGGCGCGCCTCGCCGCGGCCCGCGACCTCGTGATCGGGCTCCTGCTCGACGCGGAGGAGGCGGCGTGAGGATCGCCCGCATCGAGGCGATCGCCTACGGCGCGATCGCCGGCCGCGTGATCGAGCCGGGCCCCGGCCTGACCGTCGTGCACGGGCCCAACGAGTCCGGCAAGAGCTCCACCATGGATCTCATCCGCGGCGTGCTGTTCGGGTTCCCGGCGCTGCGCCGCGACGGCTCCGCGCCGCTGCGCGAGCCGCGCGGGGGCGGCCAGCGCGCCGGCCGGATCGACCTCGTCGACGCGGACGGCCGGCGGATCGCCGTCGAGCGCACCCACGGCTCGGCCGTGCGCGTGACCGGCGCCGACGGCGACCCCGTCGGCGAGGCGGCGCTCGCCCGCGCGCTCGGGATCGCCGACCGCGCGCTGTTCGACCAGGTGCAGAGCTTCGACTCCGTGGATCTCGCGCGCATCGACCTGCTCGACGACCCGTCGGTGCGCGCCGGGGTGCTCGCCTCCGCCGTCCTCGGCGCGGGCGGCGGCGCGGGCCCCGTGCTGAAGGACCTGCGCGAGCGGGCCGACGCCCTCTACCTCCGGAGCGGGGAGAACCAGCCCTACGCCCACGCGCTGCGCCGCGTCAAGGACGCGCGCCGCGTGCTGCGCGAGGCCGAGGCCGAGGCGGCGACGCTGGCCACGGCCGAGGACGGCCTCGCGGAGGCCGCCG
>CAIQOY010000405.1 GCA_903873565.1 uncultured Actinomycetes bacterium | reverse complement strand
GGGCCCGACGTTCCGCTTCGGCGCCCCCGACTACGACCCCCGGACCATGAAGTGGGGCACCGGCTTCTCCGCCGAGCAGGCCCAGGCCCTGCGCGACCAGGCGGCGATGATCGGCCCCAACTACCGCACCAAGCCCAAGGGCAAGGGCAGCACCGACTGCGGCGAGACGCTGCGCCAGCTGCCCGAGGCGTTCTTCGCGCCGCCCCCCGCCTAGTCGAAGAAGGCCAGCCCGACCACGATCGCGCCGACCATGATCGCGGTCGACATGACCACGATCAGCCGCATCATCGGCCCGGGCAGGCCGTAGACGCGCGCGAGGATCAGCGTGTGGAACGCGGCCGGCATCGCGATCGACAGGTAGTAGACGCCCGGCACGTGGATGCCCGTCGCGAGGTGGATCCCGAACAGGATCGCCGGCGCGGCCGCGAGCCGCATCAGGATCGGCACGGCGCCGCGCCAGAGGTCGGCTACGTCGTGGCTGATGCGGTCGAGCGGCAGCGCGAGGCCGAGCTCGAGGAAGCCGATCGGCCCCATCAGGAACACCACCCAGTCGGTCGGCGCCGCCACGTAGGGCTCGATGTCGAAGCCGGCGGCGCGGATCGCCACCGCGATCCCCGCGAAGATCAGGGGCACGTTGACGACCTGGCGCAGGATGCCCTTCCAGCTGCGCGGCCGCGTGCCGTTGCCGTAGTGCGCGGCGATCGTCGTGGACACCGACACGATCGGGATCAGGTACATGAACTGCGCGAACAGCACCTGCAGGGCGAGCCCCGCGGGCCCGAACACGGCGCTGACCACGGGGTAGCCGAGCGTGACCGTGTTGGTGAACCCGCAGCCGAGGGCCAGCGCGCCCTGCTCGCCGCGGTCGCGGGCCGCGGCCCGCGCGTAGCCGAGGCCGAGGCCGAGCACGATCCAGGAGGCGGCGATGACGGCGCCGAGCCCGAGCAGGGTGGCCGCGTCGGCGGGCACCACCGTGTACGCGAACAGCACCACGACCGGCGCGAAGAAGTGGAAGTAGAAGTTGAAGATCCGCTTGTTCCACGGCGCCGCGGTCTGCGGCGAGCGCCACTGCCACCAGATCCCGACCGCGAACGAGGCGGCCCAGAGCAGCGCGATCTCGGGCCCCGGCACGTCAGAGGGCGCCGTGCTCGCGGTACCAGTCGACGGTGTCGCGCAGCGCCTCGTCGATCGGGCGCGGCGCGTAGCCGAGCTCGCGGATCGCGCGATCGCTCGTGCAGTACCACCAGTGGCGCGCGGCGTCGAGCTCGGTGGCCTCGACGGGCAGCGGGACCCCGAGGCGCTGGGCGAGCCGGCCCGCCAGGGCCGTCGGCGCGCCCGGCAGGGGCAGCATGCGCCGCTCGATGCCCGCGATCGCCAGGACGCGGCGGGCGAGCTCCATGTGCGAGAGGCTGCCGTCCACGCTGCCGAGGATGTAGCGGCGCCCCGCGGCGCCGCGGTCCATGACGCGCAGGATGCCGTCGGCGACGTCGCCCACGTCGACGTAGGTGATGCCGCCCGGCAGGGTCAGGCGCAGCTCGCCGGTCAGGATCTTGCGGATGTGGAAGGTGGAGATGCCGTTGACGTCGCCGCGGCCGAGCACGTGCCCCGGGTTGGCGACGGTCACGTCCTGGCCCTGGGCGGCGGCGGCCAGCGCCGCCTGCTCGCCGAGCCGCTTCGACAGCGGGTACGGGTAGGAGGCGGCGGTCGCCGAGTAGGGCGCGTCCTCGTCGAGCGGCCGCCCGGGGTCGGGGGTCGTGCCGACGGCCGCGATCGACGAGACGTGGACGACGCGGGCGACGCCCGCGGCCCGGGCGGCGGCGAGCACGTTCTCGGTGCCCCCCACGTTGACGCGCATCAGCCGCTCGCGGTCGGCCTCGGCGTGCGAGACGAGGCCCGCCATGTGGATCACGCGGTCGACGCCGTCGAGGGCGGCCGGCAGGGTGGCGGGGTCGGTGACGTCGCCGGTCGCGCGCTCGACGCCCGCGACGTCCGGGGCCGAGCCCGGCCGCCGCTCGAGGACGCGCACCGCGTGGCCGGCGTCGACGAGCCGCGGCAGCAGCGCCTGCCCGAGGAAGCCGGTCGCGCCGGTGACGAGGATGGTGCCCATGCGGGGCACATCATCCGCGATCCGGGCTACTCGTACTGCAGCGCCTCGAGCACGTCGAGCTTCGCGGCGCGGCGCGCGGGCAGGATCGCCGCGACCACGCCCGCCACGATCGACAGCCCGAGGAAGATCAGGAGCGTCCCGATCGGCAGGATGAACACGATCCCCTCGGCCTCGAGGCCGCGGGCCGTGACCCAGCCGAACAGGATCCCGATCAGGACGCCGAGGACGCCGCCGATGATCGACGTGATCACCGACTCCCAGCGGATCATGCGGCGCAGCTGGCGGCGCGTGGTGCCGACGGCGCGCAGCATGCCGATCTCGCGGGTGCGCTCGAAGATCGACAGGACCAGCGTGTTGACGATCCCGAACAGGGAGATGATCACGCTCAGGGCGAGCAGCGCGTAGAAGATCACGAGCAGCTGGTTGACGCCGGACTCGATCTGCTCCTTGATCTCCGCGTTCGACTGCACCTGGGCGGTCGGGAAGGGCGCGAGCGCCGCCTCGACGGCGGCCTGCACCTGCGCCGAGTCCGCGCCCTCGGCCTCCTTCACGAACAGCGTGTTGATGCCGGTGGCGTTCGACTGGAGCAGCGGCTTGAGCGCCTCCTGCGTGACGGTGACGCCGTTCAGGAACTGCTCGTCGGTGTAGAGCCCGCGCACCTCGAAGGAGGCGGACTCCCCGTTGATCGAGGTCACGTCGACCGCGTCGCCGACGCCGACGCCGAGGTCGGAGGCGACGTTGGCCTCGACGAGGGCGCCGTCCGTCCCGAGCCCGCCGACCAGGGCGTCGTCGCCCTCGTCCCAGTCGAACGAGTAGACCTGGTCGATGTCGGTCGGGTCGACGCCGATCAGCGCGAACGTGCCGGGGCCGATCTGGACCGGCGTGCCGCCGACGGGCGAGGCGACCTGGACGCCCTCGACCGCGCGCACGGCGGGCAGGACCTCGAGCGGCAGGGGGCTGCCGAAGCCCTGCGCGGTCACGATCAGCTCCGACTCGAGCGAGTCGTCGATCGCGCCCGTGAACGACTCCTTGAGCCCGCCGACGAAGATGGTCACGAAGACCACGAGCCCGATGCCGATCATCAGCGCGGCGGCGGTCACCGCCGTGCGGGCCGGGTTGCGGCCCGCGTTCTCGGCGGCGATGCGGCCGACGCCGCCCGCCACGGCGGTGATCGGCGGGGCGGCCGCGTGCACCACGGGCCGCACGAGGTAGCGCGAGAGGACGGCGACGCCGATGAAGACGGCGATCGCGCCGGCGGCGAGGATCGCCAGCCGCTGCGTGGTGCCGATGTCCTGGGTCAGCCCGGCCACCAGCCCCGCGCCGCCGAGCACGCCGATCAGCACCCCGACCAGCGGGGTCAGCCGCGCGAGGCGGCCGCGCGGCGGCGCGGCGCCCTCGCGCAGCGCGCTGACGGGCGCGATGCGGGTGGCGCGCAGGGCCGGGCCGATCGCGGCCAGCCCGGTCACGCCGATGCCGACCACGAGGCAGACGACGACGGTCTGCCACGGCATCCTGAGGCCCGTGGCCGGCAGGCCGAAGCCGACCAGCTCGAAGACCCGGTTCAGGCCCCACGCGAAGCCGAGGCCGAGGACCAGGCCGACGAGGGTGGCGGCCAGCGCGATCACGAAGGCCTCGCCGACGACGGTGCCGAGGATCTGACGGCGGCTGGCGCCGATGGTGCGCAGCATCGCGAACTCGCGGGTGCGCTGGGCGACCGTGATGGAGAACGTGTTGAAGATGATGAAGGCGCCGACGAGGACGGCGACGCCCGCGAAGCCGAGCAGCGCGAAGCGGATCAGCCGGCCGATCAGCGCGTTGAGCTCGCTGGCCTGCTCCGCGGAGTCCTCGGCCGCGGTCTGCACGATCAGCCCGGGGTCGTCGAGGGCGCTTCGCACGCGGTCGGCGAGCTCGTCCTCGGAGACGCCGTCGGCGGACTTGGCGTAGATGAAGCTGGCCTTCCCGTCGAGCGACCACCACGACTGGACGTCGGCGAAGGGCGCGATCACCGAGGTGGACCCGCCCAGCGAGGTCGTGCCGTCGCCGAACTGCAGGATGCCGACCACGGTGACGTCCTTGGCGCCCGCCTGCGTCGCGAGCTGCGCGGCCTGCCCGACCTCGAGCTTGCCCTGCTCGGCGATCTCCTTGGCCACGGCGACCTCGCCGCTGGCCTCCGGCAGGCGGCCGGCGATCGGCGTGTACGGGTTCATCGCCTGGGGCAGGCTCGAGAACACGAAGTTCGGGGCGCCGCCCTGGCTGACCAGCTGCTCGCCGTTCGCGACCAGGTAGCCCTGCACCTGCAGGAACGGCTCGGCCAGCGCCACGCCGTCGACCTCACGCACCCGGTCGACCACGTCCGCGTCGAGGTAGACCTCGGTCTGCTGGTCCTCGAAGGGCGGCTTGTCCTTGACCACCACGTCGATCTGCGCGTTGCCCTGCTCGAAGATCTGCACGAAGGCGCGGTCGATCTGGTCGGTCAGGACGAACGTGCCGGAGATCATCGTGACCCCGAGCAGGATCGCGATCGCGGTGAGG
>CAIQOY010000404.1 GCA_903873565.1 uncultured Actinomycetes bacterium | reverse complement strand
CTCCGGGTCGCCGACCGCGAGCCCGCTGTGGGCCCACGCCTCGCGGGCCGCGGCGATCGCCGTGATGCTGCAGCGGTCCATCTTGCGGACCTCGCGCTTCTCGACGACGGCCTCCGGGTCGAAGCCCTTCATCTCCGCCGCCAGCTTGACCTCGATGCGCTCGGGGTCGAAGCCTTGGATCGGCGCGACGCCCGAGACGCCCCTGAGCAGGCTCGCCCAGGACTCCTCCCGGCCGAGCCCGACGGGCGACATGATGCCCATCCCGGTGATGACGACGCGTGCGGCGCCGGACGCGTCTCCATTCCCGGCCATACGGTGATGCTAGCGTCTGCCCCGATGGATGACGCCGCATACGGCCGCCTCGAGCGGCTCCTCACCGCCCACGGACCCTCGAGCCGCGAGCGCGAGGCCGCCGACCTCTGGGCCGAGCTGGCCGGGGAGTTCGCGACGGTCGAGCGCGATCGGATGGGCAGCGCGATCGCCACGGTCGGACCGGCGGACGCCCCGGCCGTGCTCCTGCTCGGGCACATCGACCAGATCGGGCTGATCGTCACGCACATCGAGGACACCGGCGTCCTGCGCGTGCGCGGCCTCGGGGGCTGGGACCCCCGCGTCCTCGTCGGCCAGCCGGTGCGCGTGCGCACGCAGGCCGGGGACCTCCCCGGCGTGCTCGGCAGCGTGCCGATCCACCTGCAGAAGGGCGACGAGCGCACCTCCGGCACGGAGATGAAGCAGCTCTGGATCGACATCGGCGCGACCGACGGCGACCACGCCCGCAGCCTCGTCCGGATCGGCGACGACGCGATCGTGGGGCACGGGCCCACGCGCCTCGCCGGCAGCCGCCTCACCTCCCGCGCGCTCGACGACCGCCTCGGGGCGTGGGTCGCCCTCGAGGCGCTGCGCATCGCCGCCGCGGGCTCGCCGCAGGTGCGGGTCGCGGCCACCGGCTGCGTCCTCGAGGAGACCCTCGGCGACGGGGCGCGCCTCGTCACCGACCACGTCCGGCCGGAGGTCGCGATCGTGATCGACGTGACCCACGCCGCCGACGTGCCGATGGTCGACAAGGGCGACACCGGCCCGCAGGCGCTCGGCTCCGGGCCGGTGCTGACGCGCGGCCTCGGTCTCGACGAGGGCCTCTTCGAGTCGTTGGCGGCGGTCGCCGCGCAGGAGGGCATCGCGCACGGCGTCGAGGCGATGCCGGGCGGCGGCTCGACGCACACCGACGTCGACAACGCCCTCGACGCCGTCCGCCACCTGCGCGCCGCCCTGATCGGGCTGCCCCTGCGCCACATGCACTCGCCGGCCGAGGTCTGCGACCTGGCCGACGTCGAGGGCGCCGCGCGCCTGCTCGGCGCCTGGTGCCTCGGGGCGACGCCGGAGTCGCTGGCGTGAGACGGGCGGCCGGCGCCGCCCTGATCGCCGTGCTCGCCCTGTCCCTCGCGGGCTGCGGCGCGCTGCGCGACCTGCGCGGCGGCGAGGAGACCGTCTCCACCGTGCCCGTGCCGCCCGCGGCCACCGAGGTGGCGCCGGAGCTGGAGCCCGGGCGCGACGGCTGCAACCACCGGCGCCCGCCCGCCGCCGACCAGCCGCGCCCCACGTTCTCCGAGCCGCCCCCGTCGCCCCTGACCGGCCTCGGGCCGTGGGCGGTCACGATGGCCACGTCGTGCGGCGAGATCCGGATCGAGCTCGACCCCGCCCTCGGCGGCGACGCCGCGGCCGCCTTCGCCGCCTTGGCCCGGGCCGGCTTCTACGACGGCCTCACCTTCCACCGGGTGGTCCCCGGATTCGTGATCCAGGGCGGCGATCCGCAGGGCACGGGCGTGGGCGGCCCCGGGTTCACGGTCAACACCCCGCCGCCCGGCAACTTCACGTTCCGCAACGGCGACGTCGCGATGGCCAAGGCGGGCAACGAGCCGCCGGGCGAGGCCGGGTCGCAGTTCTTCATCGTCTCGACCGAGGCGGGCGCGTCCCAGCTCGAGCCCCTCTACGCGGTGGTCGGCCACGTCGTCGACGACGCGTCCGCGGAGACCCTCCGGCGGATCGATGCGCTCGGCATCGACGACGGGCCGCCCGTCGAGCCGGTCTGGATCTGGACCGCGCGCCTGTCCGAAGGCGGGTAGGATCCGGGGCATGGCTGAGAACCCCTTCGGATTCGGCGGGATGTTCGACCCCGACGAGCTCCAGAACGCGATGCGGCAGTTCGCCGAGCAGGCGCAGGAGAACCAGAGCGTCGCCTTCGCCGACAACGCGATCCACCTCGCGGTGCAGATGACCACGGCGGCCGTCCAGCGGATCACCCCCACCGGCACGCCGGAGGAGCAGGCGGCGCAGCTCAGGGCGGCGATCACGGTCATCTACCCCGAGTGCGTCGCCCTCGTGCGCGAGGCGCGCCAGGGCCTGAAGTAGCCCGCGGCTTGCCGGAATCTGGCAATGCGGCCGCGGTGCGCGCCGTGCCACGATCCGTCGCGATGCGCCCCGCCGCCACCCCCTGCCGCCGCCGATCGGCCGGCGGCCCTGACGCCCCCGCGCCGCACCCGACCTGCGAGGATGCAGCGGCATGAGCGCCCACGACATCCTCTGGATCGCCCTGCCGGTCGTGGTGATCACGGCCCTGGTGCTCGACCTGTTCGTCTTCCACAAGGCGAACGAGCCGATCCCGACCCGGGACGCCTTCATCTGGACGGGCATCTGGGCGAGCCTCGGGCTCGCCTTCGGCGTCGCGATCTGGATCATGCTCGGGCCGACCGTCGGCACCGAGTTCTTCACCGGCTACCTGATCGAGTACAGCCTCTCGGTCGACAACGTCGCCGTCTTCGCGATCCTCTTCGCCGCCCTCGCCGTGCCGCCCGAGCTGCGCTACCGCGCGCTGTTCTGGGGGATCATCATCGCGATCATCCTGCGCGGCATCCTGATCGCGATCGGCGGCGCGCTGCTCGAGGCCTTCTGGTGGATGCCCTTCGTGTTCGGCATCTTCCTGATCATCACGGGCATCCGGATGGCCCGGCACACCGACACGACGGAGCACCCCGAGGACAGCCGCATCCTGACCCTGCTGCGCCGCGTGTTCCCGGTCTCGGACGGCTACCACGGCCAGGCGATGTCGGTCGTCGTCGACGGCAAGCGCTACGCGACGCCGCTCCTGATCGCCCTGCTCGCCCTCGCCTTCTTCGACCTGATGTTCGCCGTCGACTCGGTGCCCGCCATCTACGCGGTCACCAAGGACCCGTTCATCGT
>CAIQOY010000403.1 GCA_903873565.1 uncultured Actinomycetes bacterium | reverse complement strand
TCCTTCGGCGACTACGACGTCCTCGTCACCCTCGCCAACGGCCCCGCCGAGGGCATGCGCATGGGCCAGCTCGCGGAGGCGATCGTGCTCTCGCCGAGCGGCGTCACCCGCGTCGTGGCCCGCCTTGAGGAGGCCGGGCTGGTCGAGCGGCAGGCCGAGAACCAGCGCATCGTGCGCGCCGTGCTGACCGCGCGGGGCCGCGCCCGGCTCGAGGCGGCGGCGCTGATCCACCACGACGGGATCCGGCGGCGCTTCCTCGCCCCGCTCGGCGACGGCGCGGCCGACCTCGCCGCCGCCTGGCGGCGGATCGGCGCCGCGGGCTAGGCGCCCGCGGCGCAGGCCAGCAGGGCGTCGACCTCGTCGGGGGTCGTGGCCCAGGAGCACATCAGCCGGAAGAGGCCCGGGCGCGTCTGCCACTCGTGGAAGGCGTAGCGGGCGGCAAGGCGGGCGTGCACCTCGGGCGCGAGCCGCGTGAAGACGTGGTTGCCGTGCACGGGCAGGGCCACCTCCGCCCCGTCCACGCCCGCGAGGCCGTCGGCGAGGCGGCGCGCCATCGCGTTCGCGTGGCGGGCGTTGTCGAGCCAGAGGCCGCCGGTCAGCAGCGCGTCCACCTGGGCCCCGAGCAGGCGCCCCTTCGAGACCAGCTGCATGCCGCGCTTGACGGTGTAGGAGAGCCGCTCGCCGAGCGCCGGATCGGGCATCACGATCGCCTCGGCCTGCAGCGCCCCGTTCTTCGTGAACCCGAACGAGACGAGGTCGACGCCGGCCAGGAGCTCCGCGACGGGGACGTCGAGGCCGGCGACGGCGTTGGCGATCCGGGCCCCGTCGACGTGCAGCAGCATCCCGTGGCGGTGCGCCTCGTCGGCGAGCGCGCGCACCTCCGCGACGTCGTAGACGAGGCCGAGCTCGGTGGTCTGGGTGATCGACACGGCGCGCGGCTGGGGCGAGTGCTCGTCGCCGATCACGGCGGCGGCGCGGGCCACGTGCTCGGGCCGCAGCTTTCCGTCGTCCGTCGGCACGCCGATCAGGGTCAGGCCGTAGGCGGTCGGCGCGGTGCTCTCGTCGTTGAGGAGGTGCGCCGTGTCCGCGCAGACGACGGCGTCCCAGGGGCGCAGGACGTGCGCGAGGCCGAGCACGTTGGCGGCCGTGCCGGTCGCGACCAGCTGCACCGCGGCGTCGGCGCCGACGAGCTCGCGCAGCATCGCCACGGCCCGCCCGGTCGACGGGTCGTCGCCGTAGGCGTGCACGGTTCCCGCGTTGGCCAGCGCGAGCGCCTCGAGGACGCGCGGGTGCGCGCCGGCGCTGTTGTCGGAGGCGAAGGACCAGTCCACGGCGGGCAGGGTAGCGCCCTCGCGGTTGCGGGCCGCGGGCCCGGTCGCATACGGTCCGGTCGATGGAGGGGATCGCCCAGCTGCGCGCGGAGCTCGAGGCCGTCGTCGGCGCGGCCCACGTGACCGACGCCGAGTCCGAGCTGGAGCGCCACGGCCACGACGAGTCGTGGCATCCGACCAGCCGCCCCGACCTCGTCTGCCTGCCCGGGTCCACCGAGGAGGTCGCGGGCGTCGTCGCCGCCTGCCACGCCCGGCGGGTGCCGATGGTGCCGTTCGGGGCGGGCACCTCGCTGGAGGGCCAGGTGGCGGCCCTCGCGGGCGGCGTCTCGATCGACCTGTCGCGCATGGACCGGATCCTCGCGGTGCGCACCGAGGACCTCGACTGCACCGTGCAGGCCGGGGTCACGCGCCGCCAGCTGGCGGCGCGCCTGCGCGAGGACGGCGTCTTCTTCTCCGTCGACCCGGGCGCGGACGCGACCCTCGGCGGCATGGCCGCGACCGGCGCCTCCGGGACCACCGCGGTGCGCTACGGGACGATGCGCGAGAACGTCCTCTCCCTGACCGTCGTCCTCCCGGACGGGTCGATCGCGCGCACGCGCTCCCGCGCCCGCAAGTCGTCGGCCGGCTACGACCTCACGCACCTCATGATCGGGTCCGAGGGCACCCTCGGCGTGATCTGCGAGCTGACCCTCCGCCTCCAGCCGCTGCCGGAGGCGGCAAGCGCCGCGGTGGTCAGCTTCCCGAGCGTGCGGGACGCCGTCGAGGCCGCCACCGAGACGATCCAGCTGGGCCTGCCCGTGGCCCGCATCGAGCTCCTCGACGCCCTGCAGATGCGGGCGATCGCCGAGCGCAGCGGCCTGCCGATCGCCGAGCGCCCGACCCTGTTCATCGACCTGCACGGCTCGGAGAGCGGCGTGCGCGAGCACGCCGACCGCCTCGGCGCGGTGGTCCGCGGCCACGGCGCCGAGGACTACACCTGGACCCACGACCCGGCCGAGGCCGAGCGGCTGTGGTCGGCCCGCCACCAGGCGTACGAGGCCGCCATCGCCCTGCGTCCGGGCTGCCGCGGGATGGCCACCGACGTCTGCGTGCCGGTCTCGCGCCTCGCCGACTGCGTCGAGGAGACCCGGCTCGACCTCGACGCCTCGGGCGTCATGGCCACCATCCTCGGGCACGTCGGCGACGGCAACTTCCACCTCACGATCCTGCTCGACCCCGACGACCCGGCCGAGGTCCGCGCGGCCGAGGCGCTGCACGACCGCCTCGTGCAGCGGGCGCTGGCCATGGAGGGCACGTGCTCGGGCGAGCACGGCGTCGGCTACGGCAAGTCGGGCTACCTCGAGGCCGAGCACGGCCCGGCCGCGCTCGGGATGATGCGCGCGGTCAAGGCCGCGATCGACCCGCACGGCCTGATGAACCCCGGCAAGGTCCTGCCGGCGGGGTGAGCCGGGGTCAGGCGTCGGGCACGAGGTAGCGCGCGGCCGCCCGGGCCACGACGCCCCACGCCGCCCCGTCGACCTCGAGCCCCGTCGCCGAGGCGGCCCGCCAGGTCAGGGCCAGCGCGTCCGCCGACGCCCGCACCGCGGCGTGCGCCGCCGCGCCGTCGAGGCGCAGCAGCACGAGCCCCTCGCCGAGCGCGGACGCGGCAGCGACGGGCACCGCCGCGGCCGCGACGTCGAGCAGCGCGCCGTCCGCATCCACCCCGACCCCGTCCCCGGCGCGGCCCGCGGTGACCGGGCAGGCGGCGACGGCGAGACCGGGCGGCCGGGCGCGGACGGCAACCAGGGCGTGGGCGGGGCGGCGTGTCCGTCGGGCCAGAGCGCGGGCTCGGTGGTCGGCCACGAGTGGACGGGCGGAAACGGCGGCCC
>CAIQOY010000402.1 GCA_903873565.1 uncultured Actinomycetes bacterium | reverse complement strand
CGCCGAGCAGGCGGCGCTCGGCGGCTTCGCCGACTACCGCCTCGCCGACAGCGGCTTCCACATCGCCGTCGCGGAGGCCGCGGGCAGCCCGCGGCTGGTGGCCGCGGAGACCGCGCTGCAGGCCGAGCTCGGCGAGATCCTGGCCGCGCTGCCGGGCACCTGGTCGACGGACGCGCTGCGCACGTCGACGAGCGGGCACACCCCGATCCTCGCCGCGGTCCTGCAGGGGCGCCCGGAGGCGGCCCGGGCGGCGATGCTGGAGCACGTCGAGGCGACGCGCGACTGGATCGTGGGGCTGCACCTCGGGCGCCTATCGGCCTAGGGTTGCATTTTGAAACCTACTGCGTAGAGTTCATCCCATGGCCGCGACCGAATCCCCCATCGACGCCCCCGAGCTCCCCTTCTTCGACGTCAACGACCTCGCCTTCTCGGTCCGCTCCGACCCGGTCCGGGCGGCGCGCGACCGCGGGCCGTACGCGCGCACGCCGTACGGCCTCGCCGTGCTGCGCTACGCCGAGGTCAGCCAGCTGGTCAACGACAAGCGCCTGATCCAGGGCAGCGCCCGCTGGTCCGAGCACAACGGGATCGTCGGTGACTGGGCCCGCTGGTGGTCCAACATCGTGCTCAACAAGGAGGGCGCCGAGCACGTGCGCCTGCGCAAGCTCGTCAACCCCGCCTTCTCCTCGCGGCACGTCGAGGGCCTCGTGCCGAAGTTCCAGGAGCTGGCCAACGAGCTGATCGACGGCTTCATCGGCGACGGCCAGTGCGAGTTCATGCACCAGTTCTCCGAGCCGTACGCGACGCGCGTCATCTGCCGCCTGCTCGGCGTGACGGACGACAACTGGGAGGAGCTCGCGCTCTACGCCGAGAAGATGAGCCTCGCGCTGTCGATCGCGGCCAAGGACCGGCTCGACGAGGTCGAGTGGGGCCTCGCCCAGATGGGCGCGTACGCCGACGGGCTGATCGCGGAGCGCCGCCGCACGAAGCACGACGACTTCCTCCAGTCGCTGGTGGACGCCAACGAGGACGGCGACCGGCTGACCGACGAGGAGCTCCGCGACACGGTGATCCTGCTCTTCCAGGGCGGGATCGACACCACCCGCAACCAGCTCGGCCTCGGCATCGACCTGTTCGTGCGCCACCCCGACCAGTGGGCGCTGCTCGGCCGCGAGCCGGAGCTGGCCGCCAACGCCGTCGAGGAGGTGATGCGCACCCGGCCCACCACCACCTGGGTCACGCGCGAGGCCGCCGAGGACTGCGACATCGACGGGATCCACGTGCCCAAGGGCACCACGATCCACCTGTTCACGGAGTCGAGTGGCACCGACACCCGCACCTTCGACGACCCGTCGTTCGACATCACCCAGGGCGACCGCCCGAAGCACTTCGGCTTCGGCGGCGGCCGCCACTACTGCCTCGGGCACTTCATCGCCCGCGGCGACATGACCGAGGCCCTCGCGCTGCTCGCCCGACGCCTGCCCGGCATCCGCTACGCCGAGGAGCCGACCTGGCTCCCCGACTCCGGCAACACCGGCCCCGTCCGGCAGGTGATCACGTGGGACCGCGAGGAGGCCCGATGACCGACGCCCTGACCCTCCACCGCGAGGCCAACGCGAAGGCGGCGGACGACATCGCCGCCCGTGTCAAGCAGGCCAACGTGGAGTTCATCTACTACCAGTTCGCCTCGATCAACGGCCGCATGCTGGCCAAGGTCGTGCCGGCGGCGCACGTGCGCCGCAGCCTCGACAAGGGCGTCCAGTTCCACGGCTCCGCCGCGGCCGACGTCGCCGCCGATCGCCACGGCGAGCTGTTCGGCGGCGGGATCGAGGCCGCCGAGTTCGTGGTGATGCCCGACCCCGAGACCTTCCAGGTGCTGCCCTGGGAGCCCAGCGTGGGCCGCTTCCTGTGCCGGCTCTACCGCCGCGACGACGCGCACGTCGACCCGGGGGCGCCCTTCGGCCCGGACTGCCGCGGCAACCTGCGCCGCCAGCTCGAGGCCCTCGAGGCCCGCACGGGCTACGAGCTGCGCTCCGGCTGCGAGCCGGAGATCACCTGGCAGGGCGAGGGCTACGACGCCGTCGCCCGTCCCGGCGTGAGCACGGCGTACCACGCCGGCACGCTCGAGCAGGTGCGCGAGATCTACCAGCGCGTGATCCGCTACGCGCAGGCGATGGACATCGACATGATCGAGGGCGACTACGAGGACGCCGGGCAGATCGAGCTCAACTTCATGTACGACCGGGCCGATCGCACCGCCGACCGCCTGATCACCTACCGCCAGATCTGCGTGCAGGTCGCCCGCGAGCTCGGCATCGAGGTCACCTTCATGCCCAAGCCGACGCTCGGGATCATGGGCAACGGCTGCCACCACAACCTCTCGCTGTGGAAGGACGGCGCCAACGCCTTCGCCGAGCCGGGCCGGCGCGAGCTCCACATCACGGAGGTCGCCCAGCACGCGCTCGGCGGGCTGCTCGAGCACGCGGCCGAGTCGATGGCCGTCTACGCGAGCACCGTCAACTCCTACAAGCGCTACTGGGACGCGGGCCAGTTCGCCCCGTCCCGGGTCGACTGGGGCCTCGACGACCGCAGCCGCTCCGTGCGGATCAGCGCCTCGGGACGGCTCGAGCTGAAGCTGCCCGACTCGATCGTCAACCCGTACCTCTCGCACGCCATGATCACGGCGGCGATGGCGGACGGCCTCGAGCGACGCCTCGACCCGGGCCCCGCCCCCGCCCCGGGCGAGCCCGGCCCCGAGCGCTTCACCCCCCTGCCCCTGATCCTCGGCGACGCCGTCGAGACGTTCGCCGCCTCGCCGTTCGCGCAGGCGGCGCTGGGCGATGAGCTGCACGCCCTGTACCGTGACTTCAAGCGCGACGAGTGGGCCCGCTTCTGCGGCGCCCTGACCGATTGGGAGTTCGAGATGTACCGGAGCTGGATCCCGTGAGCGGCGACCTGAATCTGGTCGCCGACGGCCGCCTGACCCTGGGCTGCGGCGACCTCGACGCGATGCCCCTGATGGGCCTGATCCGCCCCGACGGCACGCGGCCGGGCTACGAGCCCGATGCCGCGGCGCTGGTGGCGGCGCAGCTCGGGCTGGAGCTGGTCTGGGTGCCCCTCGAGTGGAGCGCCTTCTACCCCACCCTGCACGCCGGCACGGTGGACGGCATCTGGTGCGGGCAGGGCATCACCGACCACCGCCGCACGCTGGCCGACTTCACGCGGCCCTACGCGGTCTTCAACGAGTCGCTGGTGACGCGCATCGAGTGCCCGGCCGCGTCGCCCGAGGAGTGCGCGGGGCTGCGCATCGGCGCGATCGCCGAGAGCACCAACATGGCCCTCACGGAGACCTTCCCGGGCGTGATCGCGGTGCCCTTCGACGGCGCGACCGACGACGTCTACGCGGACATGATCGCGGCGACCCGCTCCGGCGAGATCGACGGCTTCGTCGACGACGACGTCGTGATGGTCCACCTCGACGCCGACCCCGAGCTGCGCCTCGCCTTCACGGTCGAGACCCGCAACCAGTGGGGGATCGCGGTGCGCAGGGGCGAGGACGCCCTGCGCGGGGCCCTCGACGGCGCGCTCGGGGCGATCATCGCCGACGGCTCGCTCGAGGCCGCCTGGCGGCGGCACATGCCCGACCTGCCGTGGCCCCTGGGCTAGGCCGCGCGTGCGTCCGCCCGTCATCGGCCTGACCGGCTTCCGCCGCGACCTGCCCACCTACCTCGGCGAGCGCACCGACCTCTACACGCTCGACCCCGGCTACGCCGACGGCGTCACGCGGGCCGGCGGGCTGCCCCTGATCATCCCCCACAACGACGACCCCGCGCAGGTCCTCGACCTGCTCGACGGGATCGTCCTGACGGGCGGCGGTGACCTCCATCCCGAGCACTACGGCGCCGCGGCGGAGGTCGACCTCGAGGACGCCAACGCCGG
>CAIQOY010000401.1 GCA_903873565.1 uncultured Actinomycetes bacterium | reverse complement strand
TGACGGTCACGGTGATGGTCTGGCCCATCGTGTGATCTCCTCTCCCACCCCGGGCACCCGGGGCCTTGGTGCGCGATCCTAGTACGGACGCGCCGGAAAGGGAATGCGGATTCCGACCATGCCCGGCATGCCCGCATGCCGGAATGCGGACGGGGGCGCGGGCAGCGCTTGCGTACGCTTCCCGCCATGGCCGCCGTCCCCCCGGCCCCGCTCGCCCCCGCCGAACGCGAGTACGCCGTCGACGTGCTGCGCGGCCTCGCGCTGCTCGGCATCGTCATCGTCAACATGGAGTACTACGCCCAGCCGGTCCTGAGCGGCTGGATGGAGGCCACGGGCGGCCTCGACGGCGCGGCGAAGTGGCTCTCGATCGCGGTCTTCCAGGCCAAGAGCTACCTCGTCTTCTCGCTGCTCTTCGGCTACGGCCTCGGCATCCAGCTCGCGCGCTCCGCGGCCACGGGCTCGCCGCTCGGCCGGCGCTACGCGCGCCGGATGGTCGGCCTGTTCCTGCTCGGCGCGCTGCACGGGGTCCTGCTCTACGCCGGCGACATCCTGATGGCCTACGCCGTCCTCGGCGCGATCCTCTGGCCGCTGCGCCGGGTGGCCCAGCGCGAGCTCCTGTTCGTGGCGGGCGGCCTCGCCGCGCTGTCGGCGCTCGGCGCGGTCGCGATCGGCGTCGGGGCCGCGCTCTCGGGCGGCCCCGCGGCCGACGTCCCGGACACCGCAGCGGCGGTGCGGGCGATCGCCGAGGGCACCATCGGCGAGCAGATCGCCCAGCGCGTCTCCGACCTCGGCTACGCCCAGCTGCTCGTCTTCCTCGTGCAGGGGCCGATGGTCGCAGCGGCCTTCCTCGTCGGGCTCCTGCTCGCGCGCCGCGGGCTCCTCGCCGATCCGGCCGCGCACCGCGACGCGCTGCGGCGGATGCTGCGGATCTGCCTGCCCGTCGGCCTGGTGGGCAGCGCCGTCGCCGCCACCCTGATCGTGGTCGTGGGCGGCGCCCCGGGGGGCGCGGGCCTCACGCTCCAGTTCCTCGTCGCCCCCCTCTCCAGCCTCGGCTACGTGGCCGGCATCGCGCTGCTCGTGGCGAGCGGCCGGCTGGCCCGGCCCCTCGCCCGCGTCGCGGCCGCCGGGCGCATGTCCCTGACCGTGTACCTCGGCGAGTCGATCGTCGCGATGCTGCTCTTCACCGGCGTCGGCTTCGGCCTCTACGGGCGCGTGGGCCCCGCGCTCGGCCTCGCGATCGCGGTCGGCATCTGGCTCGGGTTCCTCGTCTTCGCGGCGCTCTGGTGGCGCGCCTTCCGCTTCGGGCCCTTCGAGTGGCTGCTGCGCTCCTTCACCTACTGGCGCCTGCAGCCCCTGCGCCGGGCGCCGTAGCCCGGCGCCTGCTCTAGGCTTCCGCCCCGTGCCCGCGACCCGCGTGAACGTCGACGTGCCCGGCTCGTCCGCGAACCTCGGGCCCGGCTACGACTGCCTGGCCATCGCCCTGCCCCTGCGGCTGCGCGTGGCCGTCGAGCGGCGTCCCGGCCCGCTCGCCGTGGAGGTCACCGGCGAGGGCGCGGGCGAGCTGCCCGCCGACGCGACCAACCTCGTCGCCGCGACCCTGCTCGCCGAGCTCGACGAGCGCGGCGACGACCTGCAGATCGCGATCGACAACCGCATCCCGCTCGGCGCCGGCTGCGGCTCGTCGGCCGCCGCGATCGTGGCCGCGCTGGCCGCCGCGGACGCCCTGCTCGGCCGCGAGATCAGCCCCGCCAGCCTGATCCTGCGCGCGTCGACGGTCGAGGGCCACCCCGACAACGTCGCCGCGAGCGTGCTCGGCGGCGTCACCATCGCCGCCGGCGACCCGCCGACCGCGCGCCGGATCGAGCCGCCCGCGGACCTCGCGCTCGTGGTGGCCGTCGCCGACGAGCGCGTCCTGACCCGCGACGCCCGCGCCGCGCTGGCCGGTGACGTGCCCCGCGGCGACGCCGTCTGGAACATCCAGCATGCGGCGCTGCTCGTGCACGCCCTGCACACGGGCGCCCTCGACGACCTCTCGGTCGCCCTCACCGACCGCCTCCACCAGGACGCCCGCGCCGCGCTGATGCCGACCTTCCAGGAGCTCCGCAGCCGCACCGCCGAGCTCGGCGCCCTCGGCGTCACCCTCTCGGGCGCCGGGCCCTCGGTGCTCGTCTGGTGCGCCGCCGACCGGGCCGATCAGATCGCCGCCGAGGTGCGCGCGATCGTGCCGAGCGCCGACGTGCACGCGCTCCGGCCCGAGCCCACGGGGCTCGTCTGCGGCTAGGGCAGCGGCTCCGCCCAGACCCCGTCGGTGATCGTCGCGGGGTCGGGCCAGGGCGCGGCCTCCGCGACGGCCGTCGCGGCCTCCACCTCGGCCTCGGCCGCGGCGCGCACGGCGTCCGCCTCGTCGCCCGCGCCGTCGAGCCGCAGGCGCAGGGCGAGCCGCTCGATCGGGTCCTGGTACTGGGCGCGCAGCTCGTCGGGCACGTAGAGGGCGCCGTCGTGGGCCGCGTGGCCGTGGCCGCGCAGGGTCAGCGCCTCGACGGCGTGCGGGCCCTCGCCGCTCCGGGCCGCCGCGACCGCGTCGCGCATGACCCGATACGTGGCCAGCGCGTCCGTGCCGTCGACGCGCCGGGCCGGGATGCCCCAGCCGCCCTCGACGCGGCGGGCGATGTCGGTGTCGGCCATCTGCCGCTCCGTGGGCGTCGAGTAGGCGTAGCGGTTGCTCTGGACCACGAAGACGGCCGGCACCCGCAGGACGGCCGCGAGGTTGAGGCCCTCGTGCACGTCGCCCGTCGAGAAGGCGCCGTCGCCGAAGAAGGTCATCGCCACGCGCGGCTCGCCGCGGCGCTTGAAGGCCAGCGCCGCGCCGACGGCCACCGGCACGAGGTCGCCGAGCATCGACACGAGCGGGAACACCCCGCGCTCGCGGTAGCCGAAGTGCATGTTGCCGTCGCGTCCGCGGGTGGGGCCGGTGACGCGGCCGAGGAAGTGGCCGAGCACCTCGTCGACGGGGACGCCGCGCGCGAAGTGGCAGGCCATCTCGCGGTTGATCGGCAGCACGACGTCGTCGGGGCCGAGCGCGAGCCCGCCGGCGGCGCCGACCGCCTCCTGCAGGTACCCGGTGTACACCGACCCCACGATCTTCCCCTGCCGGTAGAGGGCCATGATGCGCTCCTCGCTGAGGCGCTGGAGCAGCATCAGCCGGTACAGCTCGAGCTGGACGTCGCGCGGGACGTCCGCCTCGGCGCACGGCTCGATGGGGCGCTCAGAAGGCAAGCAGGTCCTCCAGCTCGCGGCGGACGCGGGCGGCGTCCGGCAGGTACGCCGCCTCGAGGGCCGGCGAGAAGGGCACGGGCGCGACGGGCGGCGCGACCAGCCGCGGCGGCGCGTCGAGGTCGGCGAACGCCTCGGCGGCCACCAGCGCGAGGACCGCGTCGCCCGCGCCCTTGCCCGCGCTCGCCTCCTGCAGCACGCAGAGCCGGCCCGTCTTCGCGACCGACGCCAGCACGGCCTCGCGGTCGAACGGCCAGACGGTGCGCAGGTCGATCACCTCGACGTCGAGGCCCTCCGCCGCCTCGAGCGCGAGCCGCACCCCGGCCGCGTACGTGACCAGGGTGGCCGCGGCGCCCGGGCGGACCACGCGGGCGCGGCCGAGCGGGACGCGGTGCCCCGGCGGGGGCGGCGCCCCCTTGAGCGAGCGGTAGAGGCCCTTGTGCTCGAAGAAGAGGACCGGGTCGTCGTCGTCGATCGCGCTGCGCAGGAGGCCGTAGGCGTCGTCGACCGCGCCGGGGCAGACGACCTTGAGCCCGGGCTCGCCGACGAACCAGCCCTCCGGCGACTGCGAGTGGAAGGGACCGCCGCCGACCCCGCCGCCCGACGGCGCGCGGACCACCATCGGCACGCGGATGCCGCTGCGCCAGTGCGTCTTGGCCGCCACGGTGACGATGGCGTCGAACGGGCACGACACGAAGTCCGCGAACTGCAGCTCGGCGACCGGCCGCTCGCCCATCCAGGCCGCCCCGATCGCGGCGCCGACGAAGCCCTCCTCGGCGATCGGCGTGTCGATCACGCGCTCGGGCCCGAAGCGCTCGAACAGGCCCTTGGTGGCCCCGAACGGCCCGCCGAAGTGGCCGATGTCCTCGCCGAGCAGGAACACCCGCTCGTCCTCGGCCATCGCGTCGGCCAGCGCGCGGTTGACGGCCTCGAGGTACGTCCACTCGCCGTCGGCGGCGCTG
>CAIQOY010000400.1 GCA_903873565.1 uncultured Actinomycetes bacterium | reverse complement strand
GTCAGGGCGGTGCCCATCGACGCGACGGCCTCCTCCACCCCGGCCGCGTGCAGCGCGATCACGTCGGTGTAGCCCTCGACGATCACGGCGCGCCCCGCCTTGGCGATCGGCGAGCGCGCGTGGTGCAGCCCGTACAGGAGCCGCCCCTTGTGGAAGAAGGGCCCCTCCGGCGAGTTGATGTACTTGGGCCCCTCGGCGCCGGGCAGGATCCGGCCCGCGAAGCCGCGCACGCGCCCGCGGCCGTCCTGCAGCGGGAAGATCAGCCGCCCGCGCAGCCGGTCGATCGGGCCGCGCTTGCCCTCGCTGGCCACCCCGGAGGCCAGGAGCTCCTGGTCCGTGTAGCCCTTGGCGCGGGCGCCGCCGACGACGCGCTCCCAGGCGTCCGGCGCCCAGCCGATCCGCCAGCGCGCGATCGCGTCGGGGCCGAGCTCGCGCTCGGCCAGGTAGGCCCGCGCGGCCTCCGCCTCGGGGCTCTCCTGCAGCACCCGCTCGTAGAACGCGCAGGTCTCCTCGAGCAGCCGCTCGATCCGCTTCTCGCGGTCGCGCTCCTCGGCCTCCCGGGGCGAGAGCTCGTCGTACTCGATCGCCACGCCGTAGCGCTCGGCGAGGCGCTCCACCGCCTCGGGGAACTCGCAGGCCTCGAGCTCCATGACCAGCTTGAAGACGTCGCCCGAGACCCCGCAGCCGAAGCAGTGGTAGAGCTTCTGGGTCGGCTCGATCGAGAACGAGGCCGTGCGCTCGTCGTGGAACGGGCAGCGGGCCATCGCGCGGCCGCCGACCTGGCGCACCTGCCCCGTGCGGGCCTGCACGAGCTCCACGAGGTCGGCGCGCTCGCGCACCCGCTCGACCGTGCCGCGGCTGATCCGGCCGGCCACCTCAGAACCGCCAGGCGCTGGGCTCGAAGCGCTCCCGGTAGGCGCGCAGGGCGTAGCGGTCCGTCATCCCCGCCACGTGGTCGACGACGCGCGTCTCGAGCGGGTCGTCGGAGGGCGGCAGCTCGTCGGGATGGTCTAGGAACCACCCGAACAGCGACTGCACGACGTTGCGGATGCGGTCGCGCTCCGTCTCGGTCTCGGGGCGCAGGTAGACCTCCTCGAACATGAACGCCCGCAGGCCCAGCAGGGCCTCGGCGTACGGCGCGGTCTGGCGGATGTCCCCGACCCGCGCCGACTCCTCGACCAGGTCGTGGACGAGCGCGTCGATGCGGCGCGCCGCCGTCGACCCGAGCAGGGCGACCGGCCCGGCCGGCAGCCGCGCGGGGTCGAGCACCCCGGCGCGCACGGCGTCGTCGATGTCGTGGTTGACGTAGCCGAAGCGGTCGACCAGCTTCACGATCCGCCCCTCGGGCGTGCGCGGCGCGGTCGGGCCCGTGTGGTTGAGGATCCCGTCGCGGACCTCGTCCGTCAGGTTGAGCCCGCGCCCGTCGCGCTCGAGCCGCTCCACCATCCGCAGGGAGTGCTCGTTGTGGCGGAAGCGGGCGCCCGTGCGCTCCTCCAGGATGTCGGAGAGCGCCTCCTCGCCCGTGTGGCCGAACGGCGGGTGCCCGAGGTCGTGGCCGAGGGCGATCGCCTCCGTCAGGTCCTCGTTGAGCCCGAGCGCGCGCGCCACCGCCCGGGCGATGCCCGTCACCTCGAGGGTGTGCGTCAGCCGCGTCCGGAAGTGGTCCCCCTCGGGCGCGATGAAGACCTGCGTCTTGTGCTTCAGCCGCCGGAACGCCTTGCTGTGCACGATGCGGTCGCGGTCGCGCTGGTACGGCGCGCGCAGGCGGCACGGCTCCTCGGGATGCGCGCGCCCGAGCGTGTCGCGGGTGCGCGTCGCCCACGGCGCCAGCCGGCGGTCCTCCTCGTCCAGGAGCCGCTCGAGGAAGCCCTCGGCGACGGGCCCGGCGGGGGCCTCCTCGCGCTCGGCGGCGATGGCGTCCTTCACACCGACAGCGTAGTCCACGCCCCCTAGTCGGTCGCGGCCCCGACGCCGTTACGTCAGATGATCACGGGCACGGTGCCGCCGTCCACGCCCCAGGCCGCGCCCGTCACGTACGAGGCGCGCGCGGAAACGAGCAGGGCGATCACGTCCGCGATCTCCTCGGGCTGCGCGAGGCGGCCGATCGGGCGCCCGGCCCCCGCCTTGGCGAGCGCCTCCTCGCGCGTGCCCTCGCCCTTGGTCTGGTCGGCGAGGCCGCCCTCGGCGAGCCAGGCGTCGGTCGCCGTGGGCCCCGGGCAGATCGCGTTCACGAGCACCCCGTTTCGCGCCTCCAGGTCGGCCACGAGCCGGGAGAACGAGAGCAGCGCCGCCTTCATGACGCTGTAGTCGGGCATCCCCGTGGACGGCCGCTTGCCGGCCGTCGAGGCCACCAGCGCGATCCGCGCCTGGTCGCTGGCCCGCAGGTGCGGCAGGGCCGCGCGCACGGCCCGCACGTGGCTCATCAGGTTGAGCTGGAAGGAGGCCTCCCAGTCGGCGTCGGTGAGGTCGTCGAGCCGGCGCGCCTCCGCGTAGCCCACGTTGCCCACGAGGGCGTCGAGGCCGCCGAAGCGCGCGGCCGCCTCGGCCACGGCGCGCTCGGGCTCGCCCGGCTGCGCGAGGTCCGCCACCACGGCCAGCGCGTCGGGCGCGCCGAGCGCGGCGAGCTCCGCGCAGGCCGCCTCCCGACGCTCGCCGGAGC
>CAIQOY010000399.1 GCA_903873565.1 uncultured Actinomycetes bacterium | reverse complement strand
GGCCCTCCCGTGTTCCGGGATACCCTAGCCGGAGGCGAGGATCAGCCGGCGATGCGGGCGCGCGACGGGGTCACGACGACGCGGTTCGAGAACGCGGACACGCCCCCGGGGCCCACCGCCCTGACGCGGAAGACCGCCTGCCCGTTCGCGGGCACCCGGAGGCGCGGCGTCGAGTCGAGCGTGAACATCACCATCCGGTTGCCCATGAAGATGCGGTACTTCGTGCCCGGCGCGCCGTTCAGCGTGAGCTCGACCGCGCCGAGCAGGCGCCGCACCTCGGTCACGCGCGGCGCGGGCGGCGGGGACGAGGGCGCGGCGGCCGTCGGGCGCCCGCCGGCGCTCGGCGCGTTGGAGACCGGCGGCGCCTCGGGGGTCGCGGCCGGCCGGTCGGGCAGCGGCGCCATGTCGTCGGGCTGGGAGCCGATGTAGAGCAGGCGGTCGGGGGAGCCCGACGCGGACCCGCCGAGCCGGCCGATCGAGGCGTTGCCGACCACGCTTGCGGTGACGGCGCCGACGTCCGCGCTGCGGGAGCTGGCCAGCACGAGGGCGGCCGCACCGGCGACGTGCGGCGAGGCCATCGAGGTGCCGGAGAGGGTGGCGGTGGCGGTCGGGCTGTCGATCGCCGCGGAGAGGATGCCGACGCCCGGCGCGAACAGGTCCACGCACGGGCCGCGGTTCGAGAACCAGGCGCGCTGGTCGTCCTGGCCCGTCGCGCCGACGGTGAGCGCGCTCGGCGCGCCGCCCGGCGACGTCGCGCAGGCGTCTCCGCCATCGTTGCCCGCGGCCGCGGCGACCACGACCCCGTCGGCGACGAGCGCCGCGACCGCCGCGTCGATCGCGGCCGACTTCGGGCCGCCGAGGC
Organism: uncultured Actinomycetes bacterium; assembly: GCA_903873565.1. Classification (GTDB taxonomy): domain Bacteria; phylum Actinomycetota; class Thermoleophilia; order Gaiellales; family F1-60-MAGs149; genus F1-60-MAGs149. Next base: position 1,070 of record CAIQOY010000399.1, on the reverse strand, counting down.
TGAGGTTGGCGACGGCGGGAGCACCCGGCGCGTGCTGCTGGGCGACCCAGTTGATGCCGGCGATCACGTCGGAGGAGTAGCCGGCGCCGAAGCAGTCGAGGACGCGGACGGGGACCAGGTCGACAGCCGGGGCGACGCCGTAGAGGCGACCTCCGACGGTCCCGGCGACGTGCGTGCCGTGGCCCTCGCAGTCGCTCGACCCGTTGCCGTCGTCGCCGCCGCGGTTGATGCTGACGAAGCCGGACTGGACGCGGCCCTCGAACTCGGCGTGGTCGGGGCGGATGCCGGTGTCGATCACGTAGGCGGTCACGCCCTCGCCCCCGGCCGCCGCGGCGTTCGCGGCCTCGAGGTCCATCGCGCCGTCGAGCGGGAGGCGGCGCTGGTCGATGCGGTCGAGGCCCCAGGTCGCGGCCTGGCGCGGGCGCAGGCCCGAGCGGGGGGTGACGGCGGCCGATGGCGCCGACGCGGGGCTGGTGCCGATCGCGTTGGTGGCCGTCACGGTGACCGTGTAGCTCGTGCCGTTCTGGAGCCCGGTGATGGTGCAGTTGCGGGTGCCCGTGGTCTGGCACTTCTGGCCGCCCGGGGCGGCGGTCGCCGTGTAGCCCGTGATCGCGCTGCGCCCGTCGGAGGCCGGGGCCAGCCACGAGACCGCGATGCGTCGGTTGCCGGCGCTCGCGGACACGCCGGACGGCGCGTCGGGGGCGCTCGGCGGCACGGCCTGCTCGAAGGACCAGTTGAGGCGGGTGGCGCCCGTCTGCCCGCCGTAGCCGTCGATCGCGATCGAGTAGACGGTGCCGGCGGCGACCGGGAAGACGACGCGGCTCTGGAGCGTGCCGTCGGAGTCGTCGTTGTCGGCGAGGCGGGTCAGGGCGCCGACGCTCGTGCCCGTGTAGGCGCCGAGCAGGGTGTCGTAGGCGGAGCCGGCGGTGGTGACCGTCATGGTGCCGGCGGCGGGCGCCGTCCAGCGGTACCAGATCGAGGCCGAGGCGCCGTAGCCGCCGTGCCACGGCTCGCCGGTCTGACGGGTCGCGCCGACGGTGGTGCCGGTCACGCTGCCCGGCGTCGTGGCG
>CAIQOY010000398.1 GCA_903873565.1 uncultured Actinomycetes bacterium | reverse complement strand
CGCGCGTCCGACGAGCTGACCACGGCCCGCACGAGGACCGCGCCGAGGGCGAGGATGGCGACCGCCACGCCGATGACGATGACGCGCTTCACCGCCCCGCAGTCTACGCGGGGCTAGTAGATCCGGACCGGCGTGCCGACGCCGACCTTCTCGAACAGGGCCTCCGCCTGGTGGATCAGCATGCGGATGCAGCCGTGCGAGGCGTAGCCGCCGATGGAGCCCGAGTCGGGCGTGCCGTGGATGCCGATGTCGTCGCGGTCGAGGCCCATCCAGCGCGTGCCGAGCGGGTTGCCGGGGCCGGGCGGCACGGGCTCCTCGTCCTTGGCCCAGTCGGAGGCCGGCGGGTACCACCACGGGTTCCGCTGCATCGTCACGATCTCGAAGGTGCCCGAGGGCGTCGGGAAGGCCGGCGCGCCGACGGCGATGCGGTACTCGCGCACCACGCGCGCCTTGCCCTTGACCGGCGCCCACAGGCGCAGCATCCGCTCGCCCTTGGAGACCGTGACGACGTACCCGAGCTTGGCCAGCGTGGCGTCCGTGTCGACCTCGACCAGCGGCAGCGTCTCCTGCTCGGGGCGCACCAGCGGCTGGGCCAGCGCGCGCACGATCTGCTTCTCGATGCGCGCCTTCGACACCGTCATGCCGGGCTTCGGCCGCGTGATCGCGGGCTTCGGCTTGATGATCCACTGCGCCTCGCGGCCCTTGTCGTCGGCCATGCGCTGGATCCGCTCGGCCACCTGGGTGACGAGGCTCGCGCGGTACTTGACGGTGACGGGCGTGTTGCCGCCGTTCGGGCGGGCCATCGCCTCGGTGACCGCGGCATCCGTGGCGTAGGTTGCCCCGACCTGCTCGCTGCTGACCTTGAAGACGCGCTCCTCGACCCGGATCACGATCTTCTCGGCGAAGGCCGCGTTGACCTTCGCGACCGCGGCGGCCTGGTCGAGGCCCGAGATGTCGACGCCGGCGACGAACGAGTTCGGCGGGGCGACGGGGACCGGGGCGGGCGCCGGGACCGGCTCGGTGGTGGTCGGGACGGGCTCCTGCGCGGCTGCGCCGCCGGCGAAGGCCAGCAGCGCGGCGAGCAGGGCGAGGGACGTGAGGACGCGGCGAATCGTGGGCATCGGGACCGACCTCTTTGATGCTAGCCCAGGTTTTCCTGCCCGGACGCGGTTGTGTGCGGGACCGCTACCCTGAGCGCGTGAGCACGTCGATCGACCCCGACGCCGCGGACCTCGAGCTCGCGGTCCAGCTGCAGACCGAGCTCGCGATCGCCAAGGCCGAGCGCGAGGCGGCCGCCGCGCGCGCCTCCGCCCTGCGCCGCGCGCGGCTGCGCTTCGTCCTGATCGTGCTGATCCTGGCCGCGATCGCGGGCAGCCTGATCTACCTCACCCTGAGCACGCTGCGCGACGCCTTCGGGGCCTGACGGGTCGCCGACCCGGATCGGGCTACGCTGCCGCCGATGGCCCGACGCAACGCCTCCCTCAAGCCGCACCTCAACCAGATCCGCACGTGGGTCGGCGAGGGCGTGACCGACATCTGGATCGCGCACCAGCTCGGCTCCACCCCGGCCTCGATCGCCGCCTTCCGCCGCCAGCACGGGCTCACCCGCGGCGACGGCGAAGCGGCTCCGCTGGCCCCGGCGGTGGCCGCCGCCGGCGTCGCCACCGCGGCGCCCCTCGGGGACCCGGATGCGGCGGGCGACGCCGCGGAGCCGACGGCGACCGAGGACGACGGCGCCGGCGAGGAGGCGGACGGGGACGCGCCCGCCAAGCGGCGCCGCCGCGGTCGCCGCGGCGGACGCGGCCGGGGGCGCGGCAGGAAGGGGCTGACGGCGCGGGTCGAGCGGGCCGATGACGAGATCGTTCTGCGGATCGACGCGGCGGCCCTGACCGGCGCGGCCGCCGCGGCCTGGGCCGACGCCGAGACGGCGGTCCTGACGGTGACGGAGGCCGGGCTGCAGCTCGCGCCCGAGGCGCCGGCCGCCGACTAGCGGCGGGCGTCGCGCGCCGAGCGCGCGAGGCGCGCACAGGCCAGGTCGACGAGGACCGTCGCGCTGCGCGGCGGGGGGCCGGGCGCGGCGGCATCGCGGGCGACGTCGGAGGCCCAGCGGTCCGCCTCGCGCCAGGCGTCCGCGAGGTCGGCGAGGTCGTAGGTCTGCCCCACCCGCCGCACGAGCTCCCCGTGGACGGCGGCGTAGGCCCGCTCGAACGCGGCGAGGCCGCGGGCGTCGAGACCGGCGCGCACGCGCCGGACCGCACGGGGCGCCTCCGCCCACGCCTGCATCGCCACCTCGGTCTTGGGGTCCGTCACGCCTCCTCCATGCAGCAGACGGCGGGGACCCCGCCGGCCGCCCGCAGGACGTCGTCGCCCGCGGGGTGCGGCGGGGCGGCGAGGGCGAAGGCCACGTGCGCGTGCAGGCACTTGACGGCCCGCGGGGCGCGCACGCCGCCGATGCCGAGGCCCTGCTCGGGCCGCAGCGCGCGGTGGCGCTCCATCGCGCCGTCGAAGGCGGCCGCGAGCGCCGGGTCGTCGGCGAGGCGCTCCTCGAGCGCGCGCACGCCGCCCGCGCCCTCGAGCCGCGAGACCGCCTTCACGAGCCCCGGACAGGACAGCCAGAAGGCCGTCGGGAACGGCTCGCCGTCCGGCCCGCGCTCCGGCTGCTCCACGACGACGGGCCAGCCGGCCGCGCAGCGGCAGGCCACGCGCACGGGCGGGATCGGCGGGCGCCCGAGCTGGCGCTCGAGCCGGGCGAGGTCCTGATCGTCGAGCACGCCCGAAGCGTACGCGGGAGGAGCGACCCGCCGCGCGGCGAAGGGAGCGCCGTGCGGCGGCTCATCGTGATCGGCATCGTGGTGCTCCTCGCCGTCCTGTTCGTGCAGCCGATCCGCGGCTACCGCGCCGCCCAGGAGGAGCTCGACCGGGCGCGCGTGCAGCTGCACCAGGCCCGCGAGGCCAAGCAGCGGGCGGTCGAGGAGCGCGACGCGCTCGGCACCCGCGAGATGCTGGTCCGCGAGGCGCGCCGCCGCGGCTACATCTTCCCGGGCGAGACGCCCTTCTCCGTCGGCGAGCGCTAGCCGGCCTGCGGGTCGGTGGCGGCGCCCGCGGAGGCGCCCTCGTTCGGGCCGCCGGGGAAGTCGCCCATCCCCCACCGCTCGAGGTCGGCCGGGTCCTGCTCGTCGAGCCAGCGGGCCAGGGTGATCATGGTCACGCAGGCGACCTCGGGGCGGCCGCACTGGTCGCGCACGGTGCGCTCGAGGGCGTCCATGTAGGCGCCCTTGTTCCAGTTGGCGAAGTGCGAGCCGGTGATGAACGGGGCGCGGTTGCCGGCGTGCAGCTTGTTGATCGCGTTCATGTAGCTCTTGTAGGTGAGCTCCTCGAACTCGTCCGCCTGCGCCTGCGTCTCGGCCTGCCCGTGGTTGACGTAGAAGTTGTAGTCCATGGCCATCACCGGGTACTGGGACCCGACGCGGTCGATCGTCGGCAGCGGGAAGTTCCACAGGCCCTGCTGCTTCGACGGCCAGACGGCGAAGATCCCGGCCTGGCTCGCGTCGTACTCGCGGCCCATCTCGGCCATGGCGGCGTAGACGGCCTGCTTGTCGCCGGCCAGGCACGGCGTGCGGCCGCCGTGGAAGTCGTCGCGGGTGTAGATCGGGTTCAGCGGCTGCCGGAGCTCGTTGGTGCCGGTCGGGTCGAGCATCAGCGTCTCCCACTGGCTCTCCTCCGAGATCCAGTCGTCCTTCGTCCAGGCGTCGGCCTGCTCGCAGATGTGCGAGACGTAGTGCGAGCCGATCTCATGGCCGAGGGCGCGGGCGCGGTTGAAGTCGGCCACGTTGTCGCGCAGGTTCTCGGCCGCGGACTTGGGGCCGGCCAGCTCGGCGTAGCCGCCGAGGTTCGAGAAGCCCGGCTCGAAGCCGCCCGGCGGCTGGTACTTGGCCGCGTGCTCGGGCAGCAGCATGTAGATCCCGCTGACGAAGAAGGTGAAGCGGGCGCCCGTCTCCTCGGCCACGCCGAGCCAGCGCTCGTACATGCGGTAGTCGGCGGCGCCGTCGAACGAGAAGACGACGAACTGCGGCGGCCGGCCGTTGGCCTTCGCCGTCTCGATCGCGGCCTGCGCGCGCGCCGACGGCTGCCAGTCGGGCAGGATCTCGGCGGGCGGCTCCGGCGGGGCCCCGGCGTCGTCGTCGCCGGCGCCGG
>CAIQOY010000397.1 GCA_903873565.1 uncultured Actinomycetes bacterium | reverse complement strand
GGCCACGCGAGCCGGCTGACGCGCGACGCCGCGGACGCCGCCGGCACCGACGCGGCGCTCCTCGCCGTCCCCGACGACGCCGTGGCCGACGTGGCCGCCGGCGTCCCCGCGGGGCCGGCGCTCGGCATGCTGTCGGGCAGCGTGCCCCTCGCCGCCCTCGGGCCCCGGGAGCGCCGCTTCTGCCTGCACCCGATGCAGACCATCCAGCCGGGCGGCGGCCCGCAGCTGAGGGGCTGCGCCGCCGGGGTCACCGCCTCCGACCCCGCCACGGCCGAGCTGGTCCGGCAGCTCGCCCGCGACCTCGGGATGCACCCGGTCGACGTCCCGGAGGCCGCACGGCCCCTCCCCCACATCGCCTGCGTCTTCGCCTCCAACCTGGTGCTCCCCGCGCTGGCCGCGGCGATGGAGTCGCTCGCCCTCGCGGGCCTCGACGCGGACCGCGCCGCGCTGCTCGGCCCGCTCGCCCACCGCGCCCTCGACAACGCCCTGGCCGACGGCCCCGCCGTGCGCCCGACGGGACCCGCGGCCCGCGGCGACGCGGCCACCCTCGCCGCGCACCGCGAGGCGCTGGCCGCCGCCGACCCCGCGCTGGAGCGGACGTACGTGGGCCTGTCGGCCCTGCTCCTGCCGCTGGTGGACGAGCCGGCCGCCGCCCGCGCGGCCGCCGCCCTGGGGGTGCCCGCGTGATCGTGGCCCGCTCCGCCGAGGAGGTGCGCGCCGCCGTGGCGGGGCCGGTCGCGTTCGTGCCCACGATGGGCGCGCTGCACGAGGGCCACGCATCGCTGATCCGGATCGCCGCGGGCTACGGCGGGACCGTGGTCGTGTCGGACTTCGTCAACCCCACGCAGTTCGGGCCCCACGAGGACTTCGAGCGCTACCCGCGCGACCTCGACGGCGACGCGGCGATCGCGGCGGCCGCCGGCGCCGACGTGCTGTACGCGCCCGAGGTCGCCGAGGTCTACCCCGAGGGGTTCGCCACCACGGTCGATCCCGGACCCCTCGCCGACCAGCTGTGCGGGCGCAGCCGGCCCGGGCACTTCGCGGGCGTGGCCACCGTCGTCGTGCGCCTGTACGGCCTCGTGCGCCCGACCCGGGCGGTCTTCGGGCGCAAGGACTACCAGCAGCTGGTGCTCATGCAGCGGGTCGCCCGCGACCTGGCCCTCGGCGTCGAGGTGGTGCCCGCGCCGACGATCCGCGAGGCCGACGGCCTCGCCATGAGCTCGCGCAACCGCTACCTCGACGCCGACGAGCGGCGCCTCGCGGCCCGCGTGCCCGCGGCGCTGCGGGCGGCCGCCGAGGCCTACGCCGACGGCGCCCGCGACGCAGACGGGCTGCTCGCCGCCCCGGACCTCGAGGGCCTCGAGCTCGAGTACCTCGAGCTGCGCGCGGCCGACCTCGGCCCGCACGACCCGGACCGCGCGGCCGTCCTCCTGATCGCCTGCCGCGTCGGCGCCACGCGCCTGATCGACAACGTCGTCCTCGACCCCGCCCACCCCGATCGCGCCGCGCTCGAGCTCGCGGCGAAGGAGCCAGCATGAGCACGCGCCCCCGCCGCCCCGCGCCCGCCACGCCCGCCCCGGGCAAGGTGGCCCTGCCCGACCTCGCCGGCCAGAAGGCCGAGGGCGTCCCGATCGCGATGGTCACCGCCTACGACGCCCCCAGCGGCCAGGCCGCGGCCGAGGCCGGGGTCGACATCATCCTGGTCGGCGACAGCGCGGCGATGACGGTCCTCGGGCACGACTCGACGATGCCCATCACCCTGGACGAGATGATCGTCCTGACCGCCGCCGCCACCCGGGGTGCGAGCCGCGCCGAGCGGGCGCCGCTGGTGATCGCCGACATGCCGTTCATGTCGTTCCAGCCGTCCGACCGCGACGCCATCGTCGCCGCCGGCCGCTTCGTGAAGGAGGCCGGCGCCGACGCGGTCAAGGTCGAGGGCGCCGGGCCCACGCTGGAGCGGATCCGCGCGATCGGCGGCGCGGGCATCCCCGTCATGGGCCACCTCGGCCTGACCCCGCAGAGCGCGACCCAGCTCGGCGGCTTCAAGGCGCAGGGCCGCACGGCCGACGCCGCGCTGCAGCTGGTCGAGGACGCCATCCTGGTCCAGGAGGCCGGGGCGTTCGCCCTGGTCCTCGAGTGCGTGCCGGCCGAGATCGCGGGCGCGATCACCGAGCGCCTGCGGATCCCCACGATCGGGATCGGCGCGGGCAACCGCACCGACGGCCAGGTCCTCGTGTGGCATGACCTGCTCGGCCTCGGGGCCGGCTCGAGCCCGCGCTTCGTCGAGCGCTACGCGGACCTCCACCGGGCCAGCGTCGACGCCCTCGGCCGCTACGTGGCCGACGTGCGCAGCCGCGCGTTCCCGGAGGCGCGCCACACCTACGCGATCGCCGACGACGAGCTGGCCGCCTTCCAGGCCGGGCTCGCCGCGGCGGCGCTCTGAGCCGCTAGGCTGGCCCCATGCGCTACGCCCACGTCTGCTACCGCGTCTTCGACCTCGACCGCGCGATCGAGTTCTACTGCGGCGCCCTCGGCTTCCTCGAGCTGAAGCGGTTCCCGATCCGCGACGAGGCGATCAACGTCTTCGTGGCCCCCGCCGGCTCCGAGGACACGCCGCTCGAGCTGACCTACAACTTCGACCGCGACGAGCCCTACGAGATCGGCACGGGCTACGGCCACATCGCGCTCAACGTCGAGGACCTCGACGGCACGCTGGAGCGGCTCGCCGCGATCGGCATCGAGCCCGAGCGGCCCCCGTACCAGGTGCGGGAGGGCGGCTCGCGGCTGTGCTTCGTCCGGGATCCCGACGGGTACCGGATCGAGCTGGTCGAGAAGCCCGCCGCCTGACGTGACCGCCCGCGCGCCCGGCGTCGTGCTCGTGCTGCTCGAGCAGTGGACGCTCGTCGACGGCCGCGACATGGGCGCGCTCGTGCAGATGGCCGTCGACGCGGAGGCGGCCGGCGTCGAGACGGTGATGCTGTCCGACCACGTGCTGCTGACGCCCAAGGCGGGCGCCGAGGGCCGCATGGCCAACCCCCGCGACTACGCGGCGCCGGGCAACCAGGACCCCTTCACCCCGTGGCCCGACTCCGTCGTGCTGGCGGCCGCCATCGCGGCCCGCACGAGCCGGATCCGCATCGCCCTCAGCGCCCTGATCATGCCGCTGCGCCACCCGCTCCACACCGCCACCCAGCTGGCGACCCTCGACCTGCTGTGCGGCGGCCGCCTGGTCCTGCAGCCGACCGTGTCGTGGCTCGACGAGGAGTACGCCGCGATGGGCGTGCCCTTCACCCGCCGCGGCCGCATCCTCGACGAGCAGCTGGCCGTCCTCAAGCGCGTCTGGGCGCAGAGCCCGGCCTCGTTCGCCGGGGAGCACTACGCCTTCGAGGACGTCTACGTGGAGCCCAAGTGCACGCGCCCCGAGGGGCCGTGGATGTGGTTCGGCGGGCAGCACGTCCACGGCCCGATCCTGCGCCGGCTGGTGGAGCACGGCCACGGCTTCCACCCGTTCGGGACGCCCACCCCCGACGACCTCGCCGCGATCCGCGCCGCGATGGAGGAGGCCGGGCGCGATCCCGACTCCATCGAGATGATCGGCGGCATCCGGCCGCGCTTCCCCTCCGACGACCGCCCGGGCGACCTCGACGAGGCGATGGCGGCGATCCCGGGCAAGCTCGCCGAGGGCTACACCTCGATCTGCTTCAAGCCCTCCCAGTACACCGACGACGTCGCCGAGGTGCCGGACCTCTGCCGGCGGATGGTCGCCGCGGTCGACGCCGCCGCGTCCGCCTAGGCGGACGGCCCGCCGCGCAGGTCCTCGCGGAACCCGTGCACGGGGCGGCCCAGCGCCCGCCACTGGAAGATCGAGATCGCGGGCAGCGAGTCCTCGTAGGCCACGATGCGCGCGTTGCGGCCGATCTTCTGGCACTGCGCGGCGATCTCGAGCAGGTCGTCGCGGGTCGGCGCGACCAGCACGAGGTGCGCGCCCGTCACGTACCCGAAGACCGCGCCGCAGGCGGGGCAGGGCCAGGGGTCCGTGCGGATGGCGTACCACTCGCCGTCCGACGTGTCGATCCCCTCGAAGGACTCGATCTCCTCCTCGGTCCAGACGGCCTGGTCGGTGTCGATGGTGGTCGGCAGGTTGGTCTGCAGCCGCGGGTCCATGCGCGGAGCGTACCGCCTACGCGGGCTGCGCGGCGGCCGCGAGCAGGGGCCGCAGGAAGCGCCCGGTGTGGGAGGCGTCGACCGCGCTGACGTCCTCGGGGCTGCCGACCGCGATCACCTCGCCGCCGGCGTCGCCGCCCTCGGGGCCGAGGTCGATCAGCCAGTCGGCCTGCTTGATCACGTCGAGGTTGTGCTCGATCACGAGCACGGTGTTGCCGGAGTCGACGAGCCGCTGGAGCACGTCGAGGAGCTTCTCCACGTCGGCCATGTGCAGGCCGGTGGTGGGCTCGTCGAGGACGTACAGGGTGCGGCCGGTGGCGACCTTCGAGAGCTCGGTGGCGAGCTTGACGCGCTGGGCCTCGCCGCCGGACAGGGTCGTCGCGGGCTGGCCGAGCCGGACGTAGTCGAGGCCGACGTCGTGGAGCGTCTGCAGGCGCCGGCGCAGCTTCGGGATCTTCGAGAAGAACACCAGCGCCTCCTCGATCGGCATCTCGAGCACGTCGGCGATGGACTTGCCCTTGAAGCGGACCTCCAGCGTCTCGCGGTTGTAGCGGCGGCCGCCGCAGGCCTCGCAGGGCACGTAGATGTCGGGCAGGAAGTGCATCTCGATCTTGAGGGTGCCGTCGCCGCGGCAGGCCTCGCAGCGGCCGCCCTTGACGTTGAAGGAGAAGCGCCCCTGCTTGTAGCCGCGCGTCTTGGCGTCGGGCGTGTCGGCGTAGAGCTGGCGGATGTGGTCGAAGACGCCCGTGTAGGTGGCCGGGTTCGAGCGCGGCGTGCGCCCGATCGGCGACTGGTCGATCGCGATCACCTTGTCGAAGTGCTCGAGGCCCTCGATCGCCTCGTGGCG
>CAIQOY010000396.1 GCA_903873565.1 uncultured Actinomycetes bacterium | reverse complement strand
GTGCCCCGCGCGACGGCCTCCATGCCGTGCGGCGCGAGCACCTGGTCGCGGCGCACGCCGACGCCGACCAGGGTGACGGGGATGCCGAGCTGCTCGGCGACCCAGTCGACGTAGTCGCGGGCGGCCTGCGGCAGCTGGTCCCACTCGGTGGCGTCGGAGATGTCGGAGCCCCACCCGGGCCGCTCCTCCCAGACGGGCTCCGCGTGGTGGAAGTCCGACTGGTGGGCGGGGAACTCCTCGGTGACCGTGCCGTCCGGGAGGCGGTAGGCCACGCAGACCGGGATCGTCGGGAACTCGCTGAGCACGTCGAGCTTCGTCAGCACCAGCTCCGTCATGCCGTTCAGGCGCACCGCGTAGCGCAGGCCGACCAGGTCGAGCCAGCCGCAGCGGCGCTCGCGCCCCGTCGTCGTGCCGAACTCCGCGCCGATGTCGCGGATGCGGGCGCCCCGCTCCGGATCGGCCTCGCTCGGGAAGGGCCCCGCGCCGACGCGCGTCAGGTAGGCCTTGGCGATGCCGAGCACGCTGTCGATCCGGGTCGGGCCGATGCCCGTGCCCGTGCAGGCGCCGCCGGCGATCGGGTTCGAGGAGGTCACGAACGGGTAGGTGCCGTTGTCGAGGTCGAGCAGGGTGCCCTGCGCCCCCTCGAACAGCACGCGCTTGCCGTCCTTCAGGGCCTGGTCGATCAGGAGCGACGTGTCGGCCGCGTACGGCTTGAGCCGGTCCGCGAACGGGGCGATCTCCTCCACCACCTTGTTCGGGTAGAGCGGGCCCTGGTCGCGGCCCCGCAGGATCTCGCGGTTGCGGATCGCCAGCGCCGCGGCGACCTTCTTCTGCAGGATCCCGAGGTCGAACAGGTCCTGGACGCGGATGCCGACGCGGGACGCCTTGTCGGCGTAGGCCGGGCCGATGCCGCGGCGCGTCGTGCCGATCTGGAGCGACCCGAGCCGGACCTCGCTCTGCTGGTCGAGCAGCCGGTGCCACGGCATGATCACGTGCGCGTTCATGGAGATCCTGAGGCCCGCCGTCGAGCGGCCGCGCGCCTCGAGCGCGTCGAGCTCGCCGACCAGGACCTCGGGGTCGATCACGACGCCGTTGCCGAGGATGCAGATCTTGCCCTCCTCGAGGATGCCGCTCGGCAGGAGGTGGAACTTGAACGTCTCGTCGCCGTGGACCACCGTGTGGCCCGCGTTGTTGCCGCCCTGGTAGCGGGCGACCATCTCGAACCGCTCCGCCAGCAGGTCGACGACCTTGCCCTTGCCCTCGTCGCCCCACTGGGCGCCGACCACGACCGCGCCTCCCATCTAGGCCTCCCCTCGCGCCAGATCGGCGAACGTCGTGAAGTGCGGCATGAACGCCAGGTCGACGCTGCCGATCGCACCGTTGCGGTGCTTCGCCACGATCAGCTCGGCCGTGCCGGGCTTCTCGGACGTCTCCTTGTTGTAGTAGTCGTCGCGGTAGATGAACATCACGACGTCGGCGTCCTGCTCGATCGATCCGGATTCCCTCAGGTCCGACAGGAGCGGCCGCTTGTCCGTGCGCTGCTCGACCGCGCGGGAGAGCTGCGAGAGCGCGATCACGGGCACGTTGAGGTCGCGGGCCAGCGCCTTCAGGGAGCGCGAGATCTGGCTGATCTCCTGGACGCGGTTCTCG
>CAIQOY010000395.1 GCA_903873565.1 uncultured Actinomycetes bacterium | reverse complement strand
GGCCGCTCGAGCCCGAAGGCCGCGCAGGGCCCCGCGGTCATGGCCCGCAGCACCACGTCGAGGCCGAGGTGGCCGGGCTCGACGAGCTCCTCGAGCAGGACGGGCAGCGCCGTCTCGAGGCCCGTCACCCCGAAGGCGGCCTCCTCGAAGGGCACCTCCTTCTCGTGGATCGCGTGCGGGGCGTGGTCGGTCGCGATGCAGTCGATCGCGCCGCTTTTGAGCCCTTCGATCAGGGCCCGGCGGTCGTCATCCGTGGCCAGGGGCGGATTCATCTTGTAGTTGGAGTCGAGCGTGCGCACCGCCTCGTCGGTCAGGACCAGGTGGTGCGGGGTCGCCTCGCAGGAGACGCGCACCCCGCGCTCGCGGGCCCGGGCCACCTCCTCGACCGACCCGCGCACCGACAGGTGCTGCAGGTGGATGTGCGCGTCCTCGAGCTCGGCGAGGCGCAGGTCGCGGGCCACCATCAGGGTCTCGGCCACGCCGGGCCAGCCGCCGATGCCGAGCGCCGCCGACACCGCGCCCTCGTGCATGTGCCCGCCCTTGGTGAGCGACGGCTCCTCCTCGTGCAGGGCGATCGGCAGGCCGAGGGGGCGCGCGTACTGGAGCGCGCGGCGCATCAGCCGCGCGCTCGGGATCGGCGAGCCGTCGTCGGTGAAGCCGGCGGCGCCGCGGTCGGCGAGGTCGCGCATCTCCACGAGCGTCTCGCCGGCGCGGCCGACGCTGACCGCGGCCAGGAAGCCGACCTGCACCACGGCGTCGGCGTCCGCGCGGTCGAGGGCGGCCTCGAGCGTGGCGCCCGCGTCGATCGCGGGGTCCGTGTTGGGCATCGACAGGATCGTCGTGTAGCCGCCCTGGGCGGCCGCGGCCGAGCCGGTCGCGCAGTCCTCCGTGTACTCCTGCCCGGGCACGCGCAGGTGCACGTGCGGGTCGACGAGGCCCGGCAGGACGGTGCGCCCGCGCGCCTCGACCACGCGCACCCCGTCGCCGGGCAGGATCGCATCGGCGATCTGCGCGACCTCGCCGCCCCGCACGAGCAGGTCGGCGGTCACGTCGAGGCCCTCGACGGGGTCGTAGAGCCGCGCGCCCCGGATCAGGAGGTCGGCGGGGTCGGTGCGGCGCTGGGCGAGGCGGGTCATGCCGCCCCCCACTCGCCGGTGCGCTCGCGCAGGTCGATGACCTCGCCGATCGAGGGCCGCGTCATCAGGTCGTAGAGGACGGCCATCCGCACCACGAGGCCCGCCTCGACCTGGTGCTCCACGAGCGACGCCCCCGAGTCGGCCACGTCGGGCGCGATCTCGACGCCGCGGTTCATCGGACCCGGGTGCATCACGATCTGGCCGGGGCGCAGGCGCCGGCTCGAGACGCCCCACACCCGCGCGTACTCGCGCAGGGACGGCACGAAGTTCTGGCCGGGCTCCATCCGCTCGTGCTGCATCCGGAGCACGTAGACGACGTCGGCCTCGGCCATCGCCGCCGGGTCGTCGGCCACGCGCACCCCCATCGCCTGCTCGATCCCCGGCGGGATCAGGGCCGGCGGCCCCACCAGCGTCACGTCGAGGCCCATCATCAGGAAGCCCTCGATGTTCGAGCGGGCGACGCGGCTGTGCAGCACGTCGCCGACGATCGCCACCTTGACGTCCTCGAGGCGCCCGAGGCGCTTCTTGATCGAGTAGAGGTCGAGCAGGCACTGGGTGGGGTGCTGGTGCTTGCCGTCGCCGGCGTTGACCACGTGGGCGTCCGACCAGCGCGCCGTCAGCTGCGCCGCCCCGATGTGCGGGTGGCGGATCACGATGATGTTCGGCTTGTAGGCGTTGAGGGTGCGGATCGTGTCCTTGAGGGACTCGCCCTTGTCGACGCTCGAGCCCGCGGCCTTGACCGACACCGTGTCCGCGGACAGGCGCTTGGCGGCCAGCTCGAAGCTGGAGCTGGTGCGCGTCGACGACTCGTAGAAGAGGTTGACCACCGTGCGCCCGCGCAGCGTGGGCACCTTCTTGACGTCGCGCCCGACGACGTCCTCGAAGCCCGCGGCGGTCTCCAGGATCCGCTCGACGTCCGACGGGTCGAGGTCGGCCATCCCGAGCAGGTGGCGGCGCGTGGCGATGCCCATCAGGACCCGCCCGCCCCGAGCGGGAAGTCGCCCGTGTCGTCGCCCGGCCCGAGCAGCAGCACCTCGTCGACGCCGTCGGTCTCCACCAGGCGCACCCGCACCCGCTCGGTCTCCTGCGTGGGCAGGTTCTTGCCGACGAAGTCGGCGCGGATCGGCAGCTCGCGGTGGCCGCGGTCGGCCAGCACGGCCAGCTGCACGACGGCGGGCCGGCCGTAGTCGAAGACCGCGTCGATCGCGGCCCGCACCGTGCGGCCCGTGTAGAGCACGTCGTCGACGAGGACGATCACGGCGTCCTCGACCGGCGCGTCGAAGACGGTCTCGCCGACCACCGGGTGGTCGGCGATGCGGTCGTCCGCGCCGGGCCGCAGCCCGACGTCGTCGCGGTAGAAGCTGATGTCGACGGCGCCCACCGGCACCTCGAGGCCCGTCGTCTCGCGGATCCGGTCGGGGATCCGCTCCGCCAAGGGCACGCCGCGCGAGCGGATGCCGACCAGGTGCACGCGGTCGAGGTCCGGATGGCGCTCGACGATCTCGGAGCCGATCCGGGAGAGCGTCCGGCGGATCTGGTCGGAGTCGAGGAGGACGCGGGACTCGGAGGCGCTCACCGGCACGCGGGCCGGCCGCTGGTCGGACTGCTCTTCACATGGGCTCCTTCCCGGCCTCACGGGACCGGGTTAAAGGGGCGG
>CAIQOY010000394.1 GCA_903873565.1 uncultured Actinomycetes bacterium | reverse complement strand
GTAGGCGCGCTCGCGCGCGGTCAGCTCGGGCCCGTCGATCGCGCCGTGCCGGGCCGCGTCCGCCGCGAAGCGCTCGGCGGCGTCCGGCAGCGGGTCGTGCCCGTCGAGCCGGAACTGCACCGGCGCGAGCGGCCCGAACAGGAGCGCGCGGGCGAGCTCGGGGTGCCGCGCGATGTCGGGCTCGACCCCGGCCTCGCGGGCGAACATCACCGCGGCGACGTTCATCCGCGTCTTCTGCGACTGCCCGCGGCGGGCGCGGTAGTCGTCGATGAAGGCCCGCATCGCCGCCTCGTCGGGCCCCGGGATCGCGCCGCTCCAGGTGTACGCGACCCAGCGCGCCTGCTGCTCGATCGGCACCAGGTAGCCGCCGGACTGGTCCCACATGCCGAGGAACGCGAGCCCCGGCAGGTCCGGGGTGAACGTGTACCGGTAGAGGTCCATGTGCAGGTCGTCGATGTCGATCGCGTCGCGGATCGCCTGGTCGAGGAAGGGGATGTGCAGCGTGAACCCGGTGCCGAAGAGGATGCCGTCGAACTCCTCCTCGCTGCCGTCCGGGAAGCGGACCGTCTGCCCGTCGATCTCCCGCATCCACGGCCTGACCGCGATCCGCCCCTCGGCGACGAGCGGCAGGTGGTGCTGGCTGAGCGTGACGCCGGCCTTGAGGAAGTCGTCGTCGGCGGGCGGCGCGCCGTACTGCTGGGGCGTCCCGCCCGCCTCCACCACGATCTCCCGCAGCTGGCGCCCGACCTCCTCCGCCGGCAGGGCGTCGGCGGCGAGCGCGCCGTAGCGGTTGAAGATGATGTGGTCGGAGGGCACGCCCTGCGCGAGCTTGGGCAGCACGTAGCGCTGCCGCCGCTGGGTCACGACCACCCGCGCCGCCCCGAGCATCGCCAGGTCGCTGGCGATCTCGAGCGCGCTGACCGCGCAGCCGCCGACGAGGACGCGCAGGCCGCGGTAGCGCTCGGGGTCGCCGTAGTCGAAGGTGGAGAGCACGCCGGCCGGGCCGCTGAACGTCTCGACGCCCGGGACGTGGGGGATCTGCGGGTGGTTGAAGCGGCCGGACGCGACGGCGAGGCGGTCGTAGGTCTCCACGCCCTCCGCCGTCGCCACGGTCCAGCGCCCGTCGGGCGCCTGCGCGACGCGGGTCACGGGCGTCTCGAAGCGGATGCGCTCGAACACGCCGAAGCGCCGCGCGTAGCGCTCGAGGTACGCCTGCAGCTCGCCGTTGGCGGGGTAGATGACGCCCTCCTCGGGCGGCAGGTCGCTGAACGCGGTGAGGGTGCGGCTCGTGTTGGTGCAGAGGGACGGCCAGACGCCGCTGATCGCGGGGTTGCCGCTCCACTGCCCGCCCAGGCGGTCGGTGGCCTCGTAGAGGGTGGGCTCGAGCCCCTCGCCGAGCAGGTAGCGGCCGAGCGCGATGCCGGCGGGCCCGGCCCCGACGATGGCGACGGTCGTCATCGGGCTAGCCTAGAGCCAGCGCGCCGCGCCCGCCACGGCACGGGCTACTCGGCGGGCTCGCCGATCGAGATCGCGCCCGTCGGGCAGGCCTCGCAGAGCGTGCGGGCCAGCTCCTCCTCGACCGGGGCGGTCGGGTGCGAGACGCCGTCGTCGCCGAG
>CAIQOY010000393.1 GCA_903873565.1 uncultured Actinomycetes bacterium | reverse complement strand
GTAGGCGGTCAGCTTCTGGCCCCACTGGGTGACGGCGGCGAAGTCCGTGTAGTCCACGACCAGCTTGCGCTTGGTGGTGACCGGCAGGGCGTTCGGGCCCTTCGCGCCGACCAGGATCACCTGCCAGGTCTGCCCGGCCGCGCCGTTCCACGTGATCGTCGTGCGCTCGTGGGCGCGCAGCTCGACGTCAGCGGCGGGGGTCTGCGCGCCCGCGGCGGCGGGAAGCAGCGCGAGCAGGGCGAGGGGCAGGAGCGGGAGCAGGCGTCGCATGCGCGGGACGGTAGAGCATCGCCCCTGTGCGAGATCTGCCGATCCGGGAGGCATCAGCAGCAGTGCTTCGGCTCGCTCGGGGCGACGTCGATGCCCGGGCTGCGCGCGAAGAACCCGTACGGCCTGAGCGTGAAGCCGGTGCGCTCGACGGGCATCACGGGCCAGTCCTCGGTGCGCGGGATGTGGTTCGTCCCGAACGTGAACCAGAGCACGACGTCGGTGTCCTCGAGCGGGCGGTCGGCGGC
The DNA here is from genome assembly GCA_903873565.1 of uncultured Actinomycetes bacterium. GTDB lineage: Bacteria > Actinomycetota > Thermoleophilia > Gaiellales > F1-60-MAGs149 > F1-60-MAGs149. Next base: position 1,431 of record CAIQOY010000393.1, on the reverse strand, counting down.
CGTCCAGCGGGGCAGGCCGTCGAGGCCCTCGTGCTGGAACGGGTGGTCGCCCGCCGGGTACAGCTCGTCGGGCTGGTTCGGGGTCACCCAGAGGTGGTGGTACATGAAGCGCGCGCGCTTGCCGATCACCGACTCCGGGTCGGCGAGCGGCCAGTTGGCGCCGGTCGGCAGCAGCTTGTAGCCGCGCGGCTTGCCCATGTGGTTGCGCGACGACGGGTTGACGACCTTCCAGTAGCGGCCCGCGAACGGGTCGATGTCGCGCTGGGCGCGCGCCTCCGACGAGAGGGTGGTCTCGCGGATCGTGTACGCGTTGCCGTCGGGGTTGTCGGGGCCCATCGGCTGGGCGACGGCGTCGACCTCCACCACGGTGTTGCCCGGGCCGTCGACGTCGAGGTCGAGGCGGGCGCAGAACAGGTGCTGGTGGTAGGGGGCGAGCAGGCCCGGCTCGATCTCCGTCGACGAGGGGTGGTCCGCGCCCGGCACGCCGGCGCGGGTCAGCACGATGCCGGTCAGCTTCGCCTCGAACTCGATCGTGCCGTCCTGGTGGAAGTACCAGAAGTAGCCGTACTCGTAGTTGTCGATCGTCGCGATCGACGACGCGACGAAGCGGCGCCCGCGGCGCACCTCGACGTGGCCGTCGGTGTCGGTGTGCTTCCAGAGGATCCCGAAGTCCTCCTCGTGGAGGCAGATGCCGTTCTTGACGACGTGGACCTCGCCCTCGGCGTCCACGGTGCAGACGTCGAGGTAGACGATCTCGCCGAGGCAGTCGCAGCCCAGGGTCAGCGAGTTGGCGTAGTTGCCGAACCCGAACTCGCCCGTGTCGAAGGCCGCCTTGCGGGCCGCCCCGTTGATGCCGGTGTCGCCGTACGGGATCACGAGCTCGGCGATCGACATGCGCCGCGCGATCGTGCGCTCGGTGCCGTCGTCGTCGAAGCGGACGTCGTGGATGACGAGGCCCTCGCGCTGGCAGTGGCCGAGCCGGAAGCGCCAGCGCTCCCAGCGGATCTCCCAGCCGTCGACCTCGAACGAGGCGCCCTCGGGCTGGACGATCTCGAGCGGCTTCAGCGCCACCGTGCCGCCGGTCTCGGACAGGCGGTACGGCCCGGGCGTCTGCGGCGTCGGGATGCCGTCGGTGTCCTCGACGTCGACGACCTCGGCCGTGTCCACCGCGACGACGGCGTGCAGGCCGCCGATCGGGTGGGCGTACTGGTTGGCGTCGGGGGTGGGGCGGTGCCACATCGGCGTCCAGATCAGCCGCCGGCCGTCGTCGAGGTGCGCGGGCACGTCGATTCCGAACGGCCAGGTCTCCATGTGCACCTGGGAGGGGTCGTCGATGCCGCGGCGGCGCAGGCCCTCGATCACGCGCGGGTCGTTGCGGGCGGCCTCGAGGCAGGCGACCGCCTCCGGCCCGAGCATCGCGGCCTTCTGGCC
>CAIQOY010000392.1 GCA_903873565.1 uncultured Actinomycetes bacterium | reverse complement strand
GGCCCTCGACCCCGCGCTCTACGAGGGCGACGCCGAGCCGGCGCTGGCCGCCGCGCTCGCCGACGCCGCGCCGCGGATCGCCGCGTCCAACGACCCGGCGGAGGCCCTGCGCCTCGCGGCCGGCCTCGCCGACCCGGTCGACGCCCTCTTCGAGGCCGTCATGGTCCTCGCCGACGACCCGGCCGTGCGCGCCAACCGCGTGCGCCTCGTCGCCGATGCGGCCGCGGCCCTGCTCCCCGTCGGCGACCTCACCCAGCTGCAGCGATGAGCCCGGACCCCGTCGAGATCCACCTCGTCTCGGACTCCACCGGTGACACCGCCTCGCGCGTGGCCCGCGCCGTGCAGGCGCAGTTCTCGGCCTCTCCGGTCAGCATCGTGCGCCACCCGCGCGTGACCACGGTGCAGGGCCTGCAGGACGTGATCGGGCGGCTCTCCGCGGGCAGCCGCCTGGCCGTCTTCTTCACGCTGATCGACCCGGCCCTGCGCGAGCGCGCCTCCGAGCTCTGCGAGCGCAGCGGCATCCCCGCCTGCGACCTCCTCGGCGCGCCGCTCGAGGCGCTGCAGGTGGCCTCGGGCGTGACCGCCGAGATGGTGCCGGGGCGCCCGGTCGCGCTTGAGATCGACTACTTCCAGCGCGTCGCGGCGATGGAGTTCGCCGTCAAGCACGACGACGGGCTGTCGGGCGAGGGCCTCGCCGACGCCGACATCGTGATCATCGGCATCTCGCGCACGGGCAAGACGCCGCTCTCCATGTACCTCGGCTACCTCGGATACAAGACCGCCAACACGCCGCTCGTGCCGGGCGTCGAGCCGCCGAAGGAGCTGTTCCGGATCGACCGGGCCAAGATCGTCGGCCTCACGATCGACGCCGAGCGGCTGCAGCGGATCCGCGGCCGGCGCCTCAGGGCGATGGGCGGGCGGGCCCGCAACAACTACGCCGACCTCGGCAAGATCCTCGAGGAGCTCGAGGAGTGCCAGCAGGTGTTCCGGCGGCTCGGCTGCCCCGTGATCGACGTGTCCAACCTGGCCGTGGAGGAGTCCGCCCTGCGCGTGATCAACCTCTGCGAGGAGCGCGCCGCCCTCGGCGCGGAAGGGGGCTGAGATGGCCTACCGCGAGATGCGCCGGTCGTACCGCGAGGGGGAGCTCGCCGAGGCCGCGGCGGGCGACGATCCCGTCGCGCTGTTCCGCGACTGGATCCGGGAGGCCCAGGACTCGGGCGCGGTGCTCGAGCCGAACGCGATGGCCCTGGCCACCGCCGACCGCGACGGCACGCCGTCCGCGCGGATGGTGCTGCTCAAGGAGGTGACCCCGGACGGGGCGTTCGTCTTCTACACGAACCGCGAGAGCCGCAAGGGCGGGGAGCTCGACGAGCGCCCGCGCGCGGCGCTCGTCTTTTGGTGGGAGCCGCTCGAGCGGCAGGTCCGGATCGAGGGCGACGTGGCCCGGACGACGGACGCCGAGACCGCCGACTACTACGCCACCCGCCCGCGCGAGAGCCGGATCGGGGCCTGGGCGTCGCGTCAGAGCCGGCCCGTCTCCGGCCGCCCCGAGCTCGAGGCCCAGTTCCGCGACGCGGACGCGGCGCACCCGGGCGAGGACGTGCCGGTGCCGCCGTGGTGGGGCGGCTACCGGATCGTGCCCGACGCGATCGAGTTCTGGCAGGGGCGCACCGGCCGCATGCACGACCGCCTGCGCTACGAGCGCACCGGCGACGGCTGGTCGCGCGTGCGGCTGCAGCCCTGACGTCCCGGTACCCTTCGCCCGATGCCGGAGAAGGTCGCCGTCGAGAGCATGGTCGAGCAGACCCGCGGGATCCTGCGCGAGCGGATCCGCTCCGGCGAGCTCCCGCCGGGGACGCGGCTGCGCCAGGAGCGGCTCGCCGAGGAGCTCGGCATCAGCCGCACGCCGCTGCGCGAGGCGCTGCGCCTGCTCGCCGCCGACGGGCTCGTCGAGCTCCAGGTCAACCGCGGCGCCGTCGTCTCGACCCTGTCCCACGCCGACCGCGTCGCCTTCTGGGAGGCGCGCCTCGCGCTCGAGCCCGGCGCCGCGCGCCTCGCCGCCGAGCGCCGCGATCCCGAGGCGATCGCGGCCATGGCGTCGGCGATCGCGGCCCAGCGGTCCGCCGCGACGGACACGCAGGGCTTCGCGGCCAACCGCGCCTTCCACCTGGCGCTGGTGGGGGCGGCCGGCAACCCGCACCTCACGCGCTTCGCCGAGGCGCTGTGGGTGCGCACGGTGGGCGCGGCGATCTACCGGACGCAGGCCTCGGACCCGGCCGTGGTCGCGGCCTACGCCGACGAGCACGCCTCGATCGCCGCGGCGATCGAGGCGGGGGATGCCGGGCGCGCCGAGACGCTGACCCGGGCGCACATCCTCGCCTCGCCGGTCCCGGACGCCGCCGACTAGCCCCTAGTCGGAGAGCCCGATGCGCCCGTGGACGCGGCGCAGCCAGCCGGGCGCCCACCAGTTGGCGTCGCCGGCGACCCGCATCAGGGCGGGGACCAGGAGACCGCGCACGATCGTGGCGTCGATCAGGATCGCGAAGGCGGCCCCGAAGCCGAGCTGCTTGATGTTGGTCACGCCGCTGGCCACGAAGGCGATGAACACGATCGCGATCAGGATCGCGGCCGCGGTCACGATCCGCCCGGTGCGCTGGAGTCCCAGGGCCACGGCCTCGCTGGTCGCGTGGCCCTCGTCGTGCGCCTCCTTGATCCGCGAGAGCAGGAACAGCTCGTAGTCGGTCGACAGCGCGAAGGCCACGATCGCGACGATCACCAGCGATCCGAGATCGAGGGTGCCGGTCTGGACGTAGTCGCCGGTCAGCCACGTGAGGTGGCCGTCCTGGAACACCCACACCAGGACGCCGAGGGTGGCGGCGAGCCCGAGCAGGTTGAGGAGGATCGCCTTGAGGGGGATCAGGACGCTGCCCGTGTAGAGGAAGATCACGATCAGCGTGGTGAGCCCAACCCACAGGGCGACGAGCCACAGGCGCGAGACGACGGAGTCGTTGGCGTCCTCGAAGGAGGCGGTGGCCCCGCCGACGAGCACCTCCGACGCCGGAGCGGGGAGCGCCCGGATGGCGTCGAGGGCCTTGACGGCGGCGGTGTCGGCGAACGGCTGATCGCCGACCGCGACCACGCGCGTGAGGTCACCCGCCGCGAGCTCGGCGCCCTGCGGGTTGGGAGTCGGGGGCTGGCCGGGGGCCAGGATGGACGTCGGGGTCTCGACGCGCACGACGCCCGGCACGGCGGCCACCGCCTCCGCGTAGGCGTCGATGGCCGCCGGGTCGGCGTCGTGCAGGAGGATCTCGAACGGGGTGCCCTCCTCGCCGGGGAACTGCTCGCGCAGGAACTGGCTGGCCTCGGCCGCGGGGTTGTCGCGGGGCAGGGCGCGGTCGTCGACCTGGCCCGGCACGACGCGCAGGGCGGGGACGGCGAGGACGAGGAGGAGGGCGACGCAGGCGACGAGGACGGGCCATGGCCGGCGCATCACGGCGCGGGCGATGCGCGACCACGCGCCCTCGTCCGTCGGGGCGAGGTCGCCGCGGCGGATCTTCAGGCGGTTCACCCGCGGGCCGAGCATCGCGAGCAGCGCGGGCAGGCCGGTGAAGGCGCCGAGGATGGCCATCAGGCTGACGGCCACGCCGGCGTAGGCGAACGAGCGCAGGAAGTAGAGCGGGAAGACGGTCAGCGAGGCGAGCGTGAGGGCGACCGTTAGGCCGGAGACGAGGACCGTCTTGCCGGCGGTGCGCATCATCGCGACCACGGCCTCCTCCGTGAGGCCCGAGCGGGCGAGCTCCTCGCGGAAGCGGTTGATCATCAGGAGCGCGTAGTCGACGCCGAGGGCGAGGCCGAGGGCGGTGACGAGGTTGAGGGAGAAGATCGAGACGTCGGTCGCGAGCGTGGCGAGGAAGAGCAGGAAGAAGCTCCCGAGCGTCGCGAAGATCGCCACCAGGAACGGGAGTCCCGCGGCGACGACGCTGCCGAACACCCACAGGAGCAAGAGCAGGACGATCGGGACCGCGATCGACTCCGCGCGGGCGAGGTCGGAGGAGATGGTCGCGCTGACCTCGTTCACGACGGGGCCGACGCCCGCGAAACGGACCTCGAGCCCGTCCTGCGTCCCGGCGTAGCGGTCGACGAGGTCCGCGCTGATCGCGTCGCCGTCGGCGGAGGGGTCGACGAAGACCAGCGCCTGGGCCGAGCGCCCGTCCGCGCTGCGCAGCTGAGGCGGCTGGCCCGCGCCCCAGTAGGAGACGACGCGGTCGACGCCCGCGGTCGCGCCGACCTCGTCGAGGAGCGCGGTGGCGCCTTCGGCGACGGCCGGATCGTCGATGTCGCCCTCGGCGCTGATCACGATCACCGCGACCGGGTCCGTGACCCCGTAGCGCTCCTCGAGCAGACGCTGGACCTGGCCCGACTCGCTGCCCGGGTCGTCGAAGCCCTCCCCGCCGAGGTTCGGGAACACGCCGAACCCGATCGCCCCAAAGACCACCAGCATCGCGACGTAGGCGGCCAGGACGGCGCGCCGACGGCGGACGACGAAGCGGCTCCAGCGCTCGATCAGGGTGGGCGAGGGGGCGGCGGGGTGAACGCTGTTCATATTCGGACTATCGCAGAGCGATATGAACGCTGTCAAGATATGGGGCGTGAGCCGCACGAGCTACCACCACGGGGCCCTCGCCGAGGCCCTCGTCGACGTCGCCGTCGGCCAGGTCCGCGCGCAGGGCTCCGAGCGGGTCACGCTGCGCGGCGTCGCGCAGGCCGTCGGCGTCTCGCCGAGCGCGGCCTACAACCACTTCGCCGACAAGGACGCCCTGCTGACCGCCGTCGCGCTGCGCGGCCAGACCGAGCTGGACCGCCGGATCGCCACGGCCGCCGCCACGGGCGGGGACGACGACGCTGCGGCGATCGCGCGGCTGCGCGCGATCGCCACCGCCTACATCGGGTTCGCCCACGACGACCCGAACCTGTTCCGCCACGCGTTCGGGCCCCACCTCAAGCACGGATCGAGCGGCCCGCACGCGTCCGAGGCCTACGCCACCCTCAACGCCACGCTCGACGACCTCGACGCCCGTGGGCTCCTGCGCCCGGGGCTGCGGCCCGGGCTCGAACTCGTCGTATGGTCGACGGTCCACGGGTTCGCCGGGATCGCGCTCGACGGGCTCTGCGACTGGGAGGCCGGCGACGCGCTCCTCGACGGCATGCAGCGGTCGATGCTGACGGACGCCGCCCTCGCCGTCGCCTGACGGGCGCCGGCTAGGAGACCGAGCCGTCGAGGATCTGGAGGGTCTCCAGGTCCGCGTAGAAGTCGAGCGCGTAGTCGCCGCCCTCGCGGCCGATGCCGCTCCAGCCGACGCCGCCGAAGGGCGCGGTCAGGTCGCGCACCAGGAAGCAGTTGACCCAGACCGTGCCGGCGCGGATCGCGCGGCCGACGCGCTCAGCGCGCTCGGCCGAGCCGGTGAAGACGATGCCCGAAAGGCCGTAGCGGGTCGAGTTGGCGAGGGCGATCGCCTCCTCCTCCGTGGCGAAGGTCTGGAGGGTCAGGACGGGGCCGAAGACCTCGTGCTGGACGATCTCGGACTCGTTCGAGGCCGGGTAGACGAGGGTGGGCTCGTACCAGAGCCCGCCGATCTCCGGCTGGCGGCCGCCGCGGACGACCTCGTCGCCCGCCGCGCGGGCGCGCTCGACGAAGCCGCTGACCCGGGCGAGGTGGTCGGCGTGGATCAGGGGGCTGATCGTCGTCGCCTCGTCGCGGGGGTCGCCGAGGACGTGCGCGTCGACGCGGGCGTGGAAGCGCTCGAGGAAGGCGTCGGCGACCGACTCCTCG
>CAIQOY010000391.1 GCA_903873565.1 uncultured Actinomycetes bacterium | reverse complement strand
TGCACCGCGAGGTCGTCGAGCGCCGCGGCTGGGTCGACGAGCGCTCGTTCCTGCACGCGCTGCGGCTCTGCAACGCGCTGCCGGGCCCCGAGGCCCAGCAGCTCGCCTGCTGGCTCGGCTGGCGGGTCGGCGGCCTGCGCGGGGCCTTCGCCGCCGGCGGCCTCTTCATCCTGCCGGGCCTCGTCCTGATCCTCGCCCTCGCCTGGCTCTACGCCTCGCTCGGCGAGACCGCCGCCATGACGGGCGCGGTGCGGGCGCTCGGCGGCGCCGTGATCGCGCTCGTCCTCGCCGCGGGGCTGCGGATGGGCCGGCGCGTCGTGCGCACCCGCTGGGTGCTCGCCCTCGGCGCGGCCGCGGGCGCCGCGATGCTGCTCGGCGCGCCCTTCCCCCTCGTGGTGGTCGCGGGCGCCGCGCTCGGCGTCCTGCTCGGGCGCGTGCGGCCCGCCGCGCTCGTCCCGCTCGAGGACCAGGTCGACCCGGGCGCCCCGCTCGACCCCGCGGAGCGCCGCCGGGTGGTGCGCCGCGCGCTCGTCGGCGGCGCGCTCTGGCTCGGCGGGCTCGGGGCGCTCCTGCTCGTGGGCGGCGTGATCGCGGAGCTCGCGGGCCTCTTCACGGTGGCGGCGCTCGTCACCTTCGGCGGCGCCTACGCGGTCCTGCCCTTCGTGGCCGCGGCCGCGGTCGACCGCTACGGCTGGCTGACGCCGGAGCAGATGGTCGCGGGCCTGGCCCTCGGCGAGACCACGCCGGGCCCCCTGATCCTGGTCAACGCCTTCGTCGGCTTCATGGCCGGCTGGGCGGCGCTCGGCGGTGCGGCCGGCGGCCTCGCCGGCGGGCTCGTGGCCACGGCCGCCACCTTCGCGCCGTCGTTCCTCCTGATCGGCGTCGGCGCGCCCCTCGTCGAGCGCGTCCCGCAGCGGGGCCCCGTGGCCGACGCCCTCGCCGCGCTGCAGGGCGTGGTCGCCGGCGCGATCGCCGTGCTCGCGGTCTTCCTCGTGACCACGGCGCTGGTGCCCGCCGGCTCGATCGACCTGCTGGCCGCGGGCATCGCCGTCGCCGTCTTCGCCCTGCGCCACCTGGGCCTGCCCGTGCCGGCCCTGGTCGCCGCCACGGCGCTGATCGGCGGGCTCGTCGGCGTCGTCGACCCGGGCCTCCTGCTCGTCGCCCGCTAGCCGCCCCGTGGCATGATGCCGCGCATGACGCGCACGCCCGATCCCCTCTCCGCCCGCCGCCCGCTCCCCGGCGTCGACGGCGTCGACTACTACGCGATCAGCGCCCTCGACGAGGCCGGCATCGACACGGGGCGGCTGCCCTACACGGTGCGCGTGCTGCTCGAGATGGTGCTGCGCCACTCGGAGGGCCCGCACGTCTCGGAGGCCGACATCCGGGCGCTCGGCGCCTGGCCCGCCCCGGCTCCGGCCGGCACCGCGGTGCCGTTCATCCCGGCGCGCGTGATCCTGCAGGACTTCACCGGCGTGCCGACCATCGCCGACATGGCGGCGATGCGCGACCAGTACGCCCGCATGGGCGGCGACCCGGGCGCGATCGACCCGCACGTCCCCGTCGACCTCGTGATCGACCACTCGGTCCAGGTCGACGCCTTCGGCACCCGCTTCGCCCTCGAGCGCAACATGGAGCGCGAGTACGAGCGCAACGGCGAGCGCTACCGCTTCTTCCGCTGGGCGCAGGGCGCCTTCGGCACGCTGCGCGTGGTGCCGCCCGGCATGGGCATCGTGCACCAGGTCAACCTCGAGCACCTCGCCCACGTCGTCGACGTGCGCGAGCACGCCGGCGGCCCCGTGGCTCTGCCCGACACCCTGGTGGGCACCGACTCGCACACGACGATGATCAACGCGCTCGGCGTGCTGGGCTGGGGCGTCGGCGGCATCGAGGCCGAGGCCGCGATGCTCGGCCAGCCCCTGCCGATGCCGGAGCCGACCGTGATCGGCTTCGAGTTCCGGGGGGCGCTGCCGACCGGGGTGACCGCCACCGACCTCGTCCTCACCGTCACCGAGCGGCTGCGCGCCTACGGCGTCGTCGGCCGCTTCGTGGAGTTCACGGGCGACGGCCTCAGCGCGCTCTCGATCCCCGACCGCGCCACCCTCTCGAACATGGCGCCCGAGTTCGGGGCCACCGCCGCGACCTTCCCGGTCGACGCCGAGACGGTCCGCTACCTCGAGGCCACCGGCCGCGAGGAGCACGCGCCCCTCGTCGAGGCCTACTGCCGCGCGCAGGGGCTGTTCCGCGAGGACGGCCAGCCGATCGCCGAGTACTCCGACGTCCTCGTGCTCGACCTGTCCGAGGTCGAGCCGAGCCTCGCCGGCCCGAGCCGCCCGCAGGACCGCGTCGCCCTCGGCGGCGTGCCGGAGAGCTTCCGCGGCGCCTTCCCGCGCGACCCCTCCCCCGTCGCCCTGCCGATCGACGCGCTGGTCCCCGAGGGCGCCGCGGGCCGCACCGCGACCGCCGCCGACTGCACGGTCGACCACGGCAGCGTCGTGATCGCCGCGATCACCTCCTGCACGAACACCTCGAACCCGTCGGTGATGGTCGCCGCCGGCCTGCTCGCCCGCAACGCGGTCGCGCGCGGCCTGGAGACGAAGCCGTGGGTCAAGACCAGCCTCGCGCCGGGCTCGCGCGTCGTCACCGACTACCTGGAGCGCGCCGGCCTGCTCGAGCCGCTCGACCAGCTGCGCTTCAACCTCGTCGGCTACGGCTGCACGACCTGCATCGGCAACTCGGGCCCCCTGCCCGACGCGCTCGAGGCCGCGATCTCCGAGCACGAGCTCGCGGTCGGCGCGGTCCTGTCGGGCAACCGCAACTTCGAGGGCCGCGTGCACCCGAAGGTGCGCGCCGCCTACCTGGCCTCGCCGCCCCTGGTGGTGGCCTACGCCCTGGCCGGCTCGCTCGACGTCGACCTGACGTCCGAGCCGCTCGGCACGGGCGCGGACGGCGAGCCCGTCATGCTGGCCGACATCTGGCCGTCCATGGAGGAGGTCAAGGCGGTGGTCGCCGAGACGATCACGCCGGACCTCTACGAGCACGAGTACGGCACGATCTGGGACGGCGACGAGCGCTGGCGCGCCCTCGACGCCCCGTCGGGCGAGACGATGCAGTGGCAGCCGGACTCGACGTACGTGCGGGAGCCCCCGTTCTTCGCCGGCATGCCGGAGGCCGCCCACGACCTGACCGACATCGGCGGGATGCGCGCGCTGGCCGTCCTCGGCGACTCGATCACGACCGACCACATCTCCCCCGCGGGCTCGATCCCGCCGGACGGCCCCGCCGGCCGCTGGCTGATCGAGCACGGCGTGGAGCCGCGCGACTTCAACTCGTTCGGCGCCCGCCGCGGCAACCACGAGGTGATGGTGCGCGGCACGTTCGCCAACATCCGCCTGCGCAACGAGATGGTGCCCGGCACCGAGGGCGGCTACACCGCCCACCAGCCGGGCGGCGAGGTGATGTCGATCTTCGAGGCCGCCGAGCGCTACCGCGCCCAGGAGACGCCGCTGATCATCCTCGCGGGCCGGGAGTACGGCTCGGGGTCGTCGCGCGACTGGGCCGCCAAGGGCACCATGCTGCTCGGCGTCAGGGTCGTGATCGCGGAGTCGTTCGAGCGCATCCACCGCTCCAACCTCGTCGGGATGGGCGTCCTGCCGCTGGAGTTCCCGGCGGGCGAGGGCCGCGCGTCGCTCGGCCTCGACGGCACGGAGGCCTACCGGGTCGAGGGCCTCGCGCAGCTCGCGCCGGGCGCGACGGTGACGGTGACCGCGACTCGGGCCGACGGCTCGGAGACGGCGTTCGCCGCCCGGGCCCGCGTCGACACCCCGGTCGAGGTCGAGTACCTGCGCCACGGCGGCATCCTGCCGATGGTGCTGCGCCAGATGGCCTAGCGCCCGAGCACGCGCTCGATCACCTGGGCGACCCCGTCCTCGGCGTTCGAGGCGGTCACCTCATCGGCGACGGCGAGCACGTCGGCGTGCGCGTTGGCGACGGCCACGCCGCGGCCCGCGAGGCGCAGCATCGGCAGGTCGTTCGGCATGTCGCCGAAGGCGATCACGTCGCCGGGGTCGATGCCGTGGCGCGCGCAGGCCACGGTCAGGCCACGCCCCTTGTCGACGCCGCGGGCGGAGATCTCGACGATCCCGTAGCCCGAGTGCGTCACCTCGGCCCGCTCGCCGACGATGCCCTGCACGATCCGCACCAGCTCGTCGTGGGGCAGGTCGTCGTCACGGACGATCAGCTTCGTGGTGTCGCGGTCGGCGACGAGATCGCGCACGTCGCCGATCAAGGTCCCCGGCGGCGCCGGCATCCGCGCCGGGTAGTCGGCGTCGCGCCCGAACGTGAAGGTCATCTCGCAGGCGAAGCGGCAGCCGGGGGCATCGGCGCGCAGGTGGTCGACCAGCTCCACCGCGAGCGCGCCGGGGATCGGCGCGTGGTCGAGCACGTCGTGCGCGTCGACGTCGTAGAGGAGCGCGCCGTTCGCGCACACGACCACCGCGTGGGCGCCGGTCGCCTCCGGCATCTCGCGCACCCAGCGCGGCGGGCGCCCCGTCACCAGGACGATCTCGATGCCGGCCTGCTGCGCCGCGTCGAGCGCGGCGCGGGTGCGGGCGGAGACGTCGCCCTCAGGGCCGAGCAGGGTGCCGTCGAGGTCGGAGGCGATCAGGCGCGGGAGGCTCATGCTGACGGATTTCCGTCATGCGCTGCACAGGTCATCCGCCGCACGAGCGTGTCACGAACTATCGGGTGCACGACCTGGACGATCCCTCCCCGCGGGACTCCGCGGACACCATCCCCTCCTCCCGTACGACGCCGAGGCCCGCGACAGCGGGTCTCGCGCGTTTCGGGGGTCATTGCAGCAGGAACCCGAGGAAGACGGTGTTGGCGACGAGCAGCACGGCGACCACGATGGTCATGCGGGTGAGGTTCCGCTCCATCACCTGGGTGGCGCCGAACTGCGACTGCCCGATGCCGAACGCGCCCGAGAGGCCGGAGTCCTTCCCGGAGTGCGCGAGCACGAGGATGATCACCAGGACCCCCAGGATCACCTGCAGCGCGACGAAGATGCCCTCGAGCATGCCGCGCAGTGTACCCGCACGCGGGGCCCGCGCCCGCCGGTCCTAGGCGAGGCGCACGGCGCCCGCGTCGCCCGCCCGCAGCCGGCCGACGACGGGCCCCGGCAGGCGCGCCGGATCGGCATCCGGGGCGACGGCCGCGAGCAGCCCGCCCGACGTCTGGGCGTCACAGGCGAGCAGCGCGAGCTCGGGGTCGGCCGCGTCCGTGTCGAGGTAGCCCGCCGCCTCGCGGTTGCGGCGCGTGCCGCCCGGCACCGCCCCGGCGTGCAGGAGATCGAGCGCCCCCGGCAGGGCGGGCAGGGCGGCCTGGTCGAGCTCGGCCGCGCAGCCCGACTGGCGGGCCATGGCGTGCAGGTGGCCGACGAGCCCGAAGCCCGTCACGTCCACCACCGCGTGCGGGGCGAGCGGCCGCAGCGCCCGCGCCGCGTCGCGGTTCGGGGTGGACATCGCGTCCACCGCGGCGGCCACCGTCGCCGGATCGGCGAGGTCCTTGCGCAGCGCGTTGCAGACGATGCCCGTGCCGAGCGGCTTGGTCAGGCAGAGCAGGTCGCCCGGTCGCCCGCCGGCGTTGGTCCAGAGGCCGTCCGGTGCCACCACGCCGGTCACCGCGAGGCCGTAGAGGGGCTCGGGCGCGGTCACCGTGTGGCCGCCGACGATCGTCACGCCGACGGAGGCGGCCAGCTCCTGGCCGCCCTGCAGGATGCGGACGGCCACATCGCGGTCGAGGTCGGCGGGGACGGCCAGGATCGCCAGCGCGAAGCGCGGCTCGCCGCCCATCGCGTACACGTCGGAGACGGCGTTGGCGGCCGCGATGCGGCCGTAGTCGCGCGCGTCGTCCACGGGCGGGCCGAACAGGTCGACGGTCTGCACGAGCAGGGTGCCGTCGTCGAGGCGCACGACGGCGCCGTCGTCCATCGTCGCGCTCGAGACGAGCACGGACGGGTCCTCGGGGGCGGTGACGTGACGCAGGACCTGCGCCAGCTCCCCGGCGGGGAGCTTGGAGGCTCAACCGCCGCCCGTCGAGAGCCGGGTCAGCCGCACCTGCTCCGCCATGTCCACCCCCTCCCCTCGCTCGCGGGTCCGGCCGCACGCTACCCGAGCGGACGGTCGGCCGCGGGCCGCCGGGTGCCGATATGGTTCAGGCCATGCAGCGACGCACCCTGGGATCGAGCGGCGTCGAGGTCTCCACCGTCGGCTTCGGCGTCTGGACCCTCGCCACCGGCTGGTGGGGCGAGTACACCGACGACGACGCGGTGGCCCTCCTGCGCCACGCCCGCGACCGCGGGATCACCTTCTTCGACACCGCCGACACCTACGGCGAGGGGCGCGGCGAGCAGCTCCTGCGCAAGGCCTTCGGCGACGACGCGGGCGTCCAGGTCGGCACGAAGTTCGGCTACGACATCTACTCGCCCTGGGACCGCAAGGGCCACAGCGAGCGCCCGCACGACTGGTCGCCCGCCTTCATCCGCTACGCCCTCGAGCAGAGCCTGCAGCGGCTCGGCCGCGACACGATCGACTTCTACCAGCTGCACAACCCGCGCCTCGACGCGCTGCAGGACGACGGCATCTTCGAGCTCCTCGACGAGCTCCTGCAGGCCGGCACCGTGCGCTCGATCGGCGTGGCGCTGGGCCCCGCGATCGGCTGGCGCGACGAGGGCCTGTGGGTCGCGGCGAACCGGCCGATCCACGCGATGCAGGTGATCCACAACGCGCTCGAGCAGCAGCCCGGCCGCGACTTCATCGCCGCGGCCCGCGCGAACGGCGTCTCGATCGTCGCGCGCGTTCCCCACTCCTCGGGGATGCTGGAGGGCCGGTACACGCTCGACACCGTCTTCGCGGAGAACGACCACCGCCGCCACCGGCCGCGCTCCTGGCTCGTCGAGGGCGTGCAGAAGGTGGAGCGGGTGCGCTTCCTCGAGCGCGACGACCGCACCCTCGGCCAGGCGGCGATCCAGTGGCTCCTGCACGAGCCCGAGGTCGCGAGCGTCCTTCCCAACATCTACGACGCGGACCAGATCGACGAGTTCGCCGCGGCCTCCGACTCCCCGCCCCTCACCGACGAGGAGTTCCGGCGGGTCGAGGATCTGTGGGAGGAGGGCTTCGGCGTAGAGCCCTACGTCGAGGAGTCCGCGCCCGTCACGGGCGACTAGCCGCGGCCTCGAGCACGTCGAGCAGGCGCCGCGCCTGCACGACGTCCGCGTGGCGGTCGGCCACCGCCTGCCCGGCCGGGTCGTCGCGCTCGAGCCCGAGCGCCGTCCTGAGCCCCGCGAGGATGGCGTCCTCGTCGGCCGGGTCGACGCGCACGGCGGCCGTCTCCGGCAGCTCGTGCGCCACGGGCGCCGTCTCGGACACCACCAGCGGCACGCCGCAGGCCACGGCCTCGATCGCGCCGAGCCCGTAGCCCTCGGACAGCGCCACGAGCGCGGCGGCGTCGGCGGCGCGCAGGAGGTCGGGGATCCGCTCGGGGGCGACCGCCCCGAGCAGGCGCACGTGGTCGAGCCCGCGCAGGCGCTCGGCGAGCGGCCCGTCGCCGGCGATCCAGAGCTCGCCACCGCCGGTCTCGGCGCGCAGCCGCTCGACGGCGCGGGCCAGCCGCTCGGGGTTCTTGCGCTCGATCAGGTTGCCGACCTGCACGACGAGGGGCCGGCTCGGCGCGGGCCCGAAGGCCGTCGCGTCGCCCGTGCCGGGGCGGAAGCGGACGCGATCGACGCCCGTGTCCACGACCACCGGCTCGACCCCCGGGCAGACCGCGCTGAG
>CAIQOY010000390.1 GCA_903873565.1 uncultured Actinomycetes bacterium | reverse complement strand
GGAGGTCTTCCAGCACCGCTTCGACCGCGGCGACCTCGAGGGCCACTCGCTCGGCAACCTCGTGCTCGCGGCGCTGACCGAGGTGGCGGGCTCCTTCGACGCCGCGGTGGCCCTGTCGAGCCACGTGCTCGCGATCTCCGGCAGCGTCCTGCCCGCCACCCGCGAGAAGGCGGTGCTCGTGGCGGAGATGGAGGACGGGCGCGTCGTGGCCGGCGAGACCGCCGTCGCCTCGGAGCGACGGGCCGTGCGGCGCCTGCGCCTGCAGCCCGAGCGCCCGCAGCCGCACCCCGAGTCGGTCGAGGCGCTGCGGGACGCCGACCTCGTCGTGCTCGGGCCCGGGTCGCTGTTCACCTCCACGATCCCGCCCCTGCTCGTGCCGGGCCTCGGCGACGCGCTGCGCGCGTCGACCGCCCGCCGCGTCTACGTCGCCAACCTGCTGCAGGAGCCCAGCGAGACGATCGGGTACGACGCGGCCACGCACCTCGAGCGCCTCGAGCGCCACGTCGGCCGAGGCGTCGTCGACACCGTGATCGTGCCGACGGTGCGCCGGGTCGAGGCGCCCGGGCTGATCCCCGTCGACTTCGACCGCCAGCCCCTCGTCGACAGCGGTGTCGAGGTCGTCGTCGCGCGGATCACGGACGGCCACCACCACGATCCCCTGCGGCTCGGCCGCGCGCTGATCGCGCAGGCCCGCCGGCCGCGCCCCGACCGGCGCGCATGACCTACGCGAGCGACGTCCGGGAGGAGGTCGCGCACCACCCGCCCGCCGCGGCCTGCTGCCGCCGGGCGCTGCTCGGCGCGGCCCTGCGCGGGGCGGGCACGCTGCACCTGACGGGCGGCGGCCACGTGCACGCGGAGCTCGACGTGGCGGGGCACGCGGTGGGGCGCATGCTGCTGACGCTCCTGCGCGAGGAGGGCGCGACCTGCGGCATCCGCACGTACCGGCCGCCGCGCCTGAAGGGGGCGCAGCGCGTCCTGCTGGTGCTCGCCGACGATCCGGCCTCCACCCGGGCCCTCGCCGCCGCGGGCGTGGTCGACGCGGGCGGCCGCCCCCTGCCGCCCGACCCGGGCGTCGCCGGGCGCACCTGCTGCGCGTCGAGCGCGCTGGCCGGCGCCTTCGCCGTCGGCGGCACCGTCTCGGGACCCGGCCGGCCGGCGCTGCTCGAGATCCGCACCCACAGCGCGGACCACGCGGCGGTGCTCGCAGCCTGCGCAGCGCGGCTCGGGATCGACGCGAGGACCCGCGAGCGCCCGCGCTGGGCCGAGCTGATGACGCGGCGGCGGGAGTCCGTGCAGGACCTGCTGGCGGCGATCGGCGCCGAGTCGGCGGCGCTCGACATGGCCGAGGACGACGTCGTGCGCCAGGCGCGCGGCGACGCCAACCGGCGGGCCAACTTCGACACGGCCAACCTCGGCCGCCAGGTCGCCGCGGCGCGACGCCAGGCCCGCGCGATCGCGCTGCTGGCCGCGGACGGGCGGCTGGCGACGCTGCCCGCGCCCCTGCGGGAGGCGGCGGCGCTGCGCGCCGAGCACCCCGAGCTGCCGCTGACCGAGCTCGCCCAGCGGGGCGGCTGCGCGCGGCCGACGCTGGCGGCGCGGCTGCGCCGGCTGGTGCTGATCGCCGGGGACGACGGGGGATCCGCCGAATCCGGGAGCGGGAGCGCCTAGGATCCCCGGCAGGCGCCCCGCGCCCGCGCACTCCGCACCCGAACGATCCCCGCAAGGAGGGACCCACGTGTCGACCCGCGTCGCCATCAACGGCTTCGGCCGCATCGGCCGCAACGTGCTCCGCGCCGCCTACGCCCGCGGCGCCGACATCGAGGTCGTGGCCATCAACGACCTGACCGACCCGAGGACGCTCGCGCACCTGCTTCGCTACGACTCGGTGCTCGGGCGCTTCGACTACGCGGTCGAGGTGACCGACGGCGGCATCGCCATCGACGGCAAGGAGATCCGCATCCTCTCGGAGCGCGATCCCGCGGCGCTGCCGTGGCGCGACATGGACGTGCCGGTGGTGCTCGAGTCGACCGGCTTCTTCACGGACCGCGCGGGCGCCGGCAAGCACCTCGAGGCGGGCGCCTCCAAGGTGATCATCTCGGCCCCGGCCACGGATCCGGACGTCACGCTCGTGCTCGGCGTCAACGACGACGACTACGACGCCGGGAGCCACCACATCATCTCCAACGCCTCCTGCACGACCAACTGCCTCGCGCCGGTCGCGAAGATCCTGCTCGACGAGTTCGGCATCGAGCGCGGCTTCATGACCACGACGCACGCGTACACGAACGACCAGCAGATCCTCGACCTGCCCCACAAGGACCTGCGCCGGGCGCGCGCCGCCGCGATGAACGTGATCCCGACGTCGACCGGCGCCGCCAAGGCGATCGGCCTCGTCGTGCCGGAGCTGAAGGGCCGCCTCGACGGCATCGCGATGCGCGTGCCCGTCCCGGACGGCTCGGTCGTCGACCTCGTGGTCGAGCTCGGCCGCGAGGCCTCGATCGAGGAGATCAACGCCGCGGTCGCCGCGAAGGCCGACCAGGGCGCGCTGGCGGGGATCCTCCAGTACACCGAGGACCCGATCGTCTCCAGCGACGTGATCGGCTCGCCGTACTCGTCCGTGTTCGACGCCCAGCTGACGATGGCGAACGGCCGGATGGCGAAGGTCGTCAGCTGGTACGACAACGAGTTCGGCTACTCGAACCGCGTCGTCGACCTGCTCCAGCGGGTCTGACCGTGGCGCGGCGGGGGCTCGCGGAGATCGGCGACGTGCGCGGCCGGCGCGTGCTCGTGCGCGTCGACCTCAACGTGCCGCTCGCGGACGGGGTCGTCGGCGACGACACCCGCATCCGCGCGGCCCTGCCGACCATCGAGGCGCTGCGGAGCGGGGGCGCGCGCGTCGTGCTCTGCAGCCACCTCGGGCGGCCGAAGGGCGAGCGCCGGCCCGAGGACAGCCTGCGGCCCGTGGCCGCCCGCCTGGCGGAGCTGCTCGGGGCGCCGGTGGCCTTCGCCGACGACTGCGTCGGCCCGCAGGCCGCGGCGGTCGTGGACGGGCTCGGCGACGGCGACGTCTGCCTGCTCGAGAACCTCCGCTACCACGCCGAGGAGGAGGCCAACGACGCCGCCTTCGCGGCGCAGCTGGCCGCCCTCGGGGACCTCTACGTCAACGACGCCTTCGGGGCCGCGCACCGCGCGCACGCCTCGACGGAGGGCGTCGCGCACCTCCTGCCCGCCCACGCGGGCCTGCTGATGGAGCGGGAGGTCGACGTGCTGACGGGGCTCCTCGAGGCGCCCGAGCACCCCTTCGTGGCGATCGTGGGCGGCGTCAAGGTAGCGGACAAGATCGCCGTCCTCGACCGGCTCGTGGAGGTCGCCGACTGCGTCCTGATCGGCGGCGCGATGGCGTTCACGTTCATCGTCGCGCGCGGCGGGGAGGTGGGGGCGTCGCTGCACGAGGACGCCGACGGGCAGGAGATCGCCCGCCGGGCCGTGGCCAAGGCGGCCGAGACGGGCTGCGCGCTGCTCCTGCCGGTCGACGTCATCGCCGCCGACGCCTTCAGCGCCGACGCCGCGACCCGCATCGAGCCCGCCGACGCCATCGGCGCCGGCTGGATGGGCCTGGACATCGGCCCCGACACGGCCGCGCTCTACGCGGAGCGCATCGCGGACGCGCGGACCGTCCTCTGGAACGGCCCGATGGGGGCGTTCGAGATGGCCCCGTTCGCGGCCGGCACGCGCGCCGTCGCGGAGGCCGTCGCGGCCTGCGGCGGCACCACCGTCGTGGGCGGCGGCGACAGCGTCGCCGCGATCACCCAGTTCGGCTTCGCCGACCGGGTCACGCACGTCTCGACCGGCGGGGGCGCGAGCCTCGAGCTGCTCGAGGGGCGCGTGCTGCCGGGCGTGGCCGCGATCCCGGAGGTCACCCGATGAGCCGACGTCCCCTCGTGGCCGGCAACTGGAAGATGTTCAAGACGCGGGCCGAGGCGGTCGCCTGGTGCGCCGACCTGCGGGCCGGCCTCGCGG
>CAIQOY010000389.1 GCA_903873565.1 uncultured Actinomycetes bacterium | reverse complement strand
GCGCTCGCCCGGGCCGCCACGAAGGCCGGCGCGGGGCGGATCATCCACTTCGGCGGCATCGACACGGCCGGCGCCAAGCCGGGCCCGTACCTCTCGGGGCGCCGCCAGGGCGAGGAGCTGCTCAAGGCCGCCGGCGTGCCCTGGACGATCCTGCAGCCCTCGGTCCAGTTCGGGCCGGGCTCGCCCTTCATGCGCGCGATGGCCGGGCTCGTCAAGGGCCCGATCGTGCCGGTGGCCGGCAACGGCCGCACCCGGATCCAGATGATCCACGTCGACGACGTCTGCCGGGCCGCCCAGGACTGCCTGACGGGCGACGGGCGGCTCGGCCGCTACGTCGAGCTGGCCGGGACCGAGGCCCTCGAGTACGACCGCGTCCTCGACATCATCGGCGGCGCGATGGGCAAGGCGACGGTGCGCAAGGTGCACGCGCCGCTCGGCATCGTCAAGCTGCAGGCCGCGCTCCTGCAGGTGCTCCCGAACCCGCCGGTCACCCCGGCCGCGGTCGAGCTGCTCGAGAAGGACAACGTCGCGGCCTCGCTCGACGTGGTGGAGCGCGAGTTCGGCTTCCAGCCGGTCGGCTTCGCCGAGCACGTCGCCTCGCACGGCCTCGAGCTCTGATCGCGGATACTGCGGCCCCGTGGGCCGTCTGATCCTCGCCTCGACGTCGCCGCAGCGGCGCGCCATCCTCGCGGCCCTCGGCGCCGACTTCGAGGTCGTCGCGCCCGACTACGACGAGGCGCCGATGCCCGGGACGGCCGCGGAGGTCGTCGTCGCGCGCGCGCTCGGCAAGGCGCGATCGGTCGCGGCCGTGCGCTCCGAGCGGCCCGTGGTCGGCGTCGACACCGAGGTCGTCCTCGACGACGACGCGGTGCTCGGGCAGCCCGCGGACGCCGACGCCGCCCGCGCGATGCTGCTGCGGCTGGCCGGGCGCGAGCACCGGGTCCTGTCGGGCGTGGCGGTGATCGGGGCGGGGGAGGCGACGGCCTGCGTCGAGACCCGGGTGCGCCTGCGGGCGCTCACGGACGCCGAGCTCGAGGCCTACGTGGCGACGGGCGAGTGGCGGGGCCGCGCCGGGGGCTACGCCATCCAGGCGGGCGGTGTCGGGCTGGTCGCCGGGCTCGACGGGGACCTCGACAACGTGGTCGGGCTGCCCGTGGACGCCCTGCGCCGGCTGCTCGCCGCCGAGGGCCACGCGCTGCCCGCGGCGGGAGGGAACCCCGCGCCGACGTAGAATCCGGTGGCAGAAGCGGCGCTTCCTGCCGCTGAGGGGGCTCCCATCGGCATCAAGAACTGGATGTTCGGCTTCGGCAGCCGCGACATGGCGGTCGATCTCGGCACGGCCAACACGCTCGTGTACGTGCGCGGGCGCGGCATCGTGCTGTCCGAGCCGTCCGTGGTCGCCCTCGACCAGATGACCCGCCAGGTGCTCGCGGTCGGCATCGAGGCCAAGCGCATGCTCGGCCGCACGCCCGCCTCGATCACCGCGATCCGCCCGCTCAAGGACGGCGTGATCGCCGACTTCGAGGTGACGGAGGAGATGCTCCGCCACTTCATCGCCAAGGTGCACCAGAACCGCTGGGCGCACCCGCGCGTCGTGATCTGCGTACCCTCGGGCGTCACCGGCGTCGAGAAGCGCGCCGTGGAGGAGGCAGCCCTGTCGGCCGGCGCCCGCGTCGCCTACCTGATCGAGGAGCCGATGGCCGCCGCGATCGGCGCCGGCCTGCCCGTCTCCGAGCCGTCCGGGAACATGATCGTCGACATCGGCGGCGGCACCACCGAGGTCGCCGTCATCTCGCTGGGCGGCATCGTCGTCGCGCAGTCGATCCGCGTCGGCGGCGACGAGCTCGACGAGGCGATCGTCAAGCACGTCCAGCGCACGCACAAGCTCCTGATCGGCACCCAGACCGCCGAGCAGGTCAAGATCGAGATCGGCAGCGCCTTCCCGCGCGCCGGCGACGACGCCCAGGCCGAGGTGCGCGGGCGCGACCTCGTGACCGGCCTGCCCAAGACCGTGATCCTGACCGCGGAGGACGTCCGCGGCGCGCTCGAGGAGCCCCTCGTCGAGATCATCGGGGCGATCAAGGCAACGCTCGACCAGACGCCGCCGGAGCTCGCGGCCGACGTGATGGACAAGGGCATCGTGCTGGCGGGCGGCGGGGCGCTGCTCTCGCGCCTCGATGACCGCATCCGCGCGGAGACCCAGATGCCGGTCCAGATCGCCGAGTCGCCGCTGACCTGCGTCGCCGTCGGCTCGGGTCGGTCGCTGGACGAGTTCGAGGTGCTCCAGCGGATGCACATGAACCGCAGCTCCGGCCGGCGCCGCCGCTAGCGCGCGGCGTGACCCGCGCCGACCCTGTGCGAGACTGACCGCCGATGCAGTACGCCAACCTCCCGACCCCGATGGGCACCGACCAGCGGCCGCTCGCGGCCGGGATCGTCGGCGCCTCCGGCTACGCCGGGCAGGAGCTCGCGCGCATCCTCGCGGGGCACCCGCAGATCCGCCCGGCGGTGCTGCAGGCCCGCTCCGACGGCTTCGACCCGATCGACGCCGCCGGCCTCGCGGACTGCGACGTGGTGTTCCTCGCGCTGCCGCACGGCGAGTCGCGCGCGCTCGGCGAGGAGCTGCTGGAGCGCGGTGCGCAGGTCGTCGACCTGGGCTCCGACTTCCGCGTCGACGGCTGGGCCTACGGCCTGCCCGAGCTGGGCCGCGAGGAGCTGCGCGTCGCACGCGCCATCGCCAACCCGGGCTGCTACGCGACCGCCGCGATCCTCGGGCTGGCGCCGCTCGCCGCCGCCGGCCTGATCGACGGCCCCGTGCACCTCGACGGCAAGTCGGGCGTGACGGGCGCGGGGCGGACGCCGTCGGAGAAGACCCACCTGCCGGAGATCCACGGCGGCATCACCCCGTACGCCGTGACGGGGCACCGCCATCTCGCCGAGATCGAGCAGGAGCTCTCGCGGCTCGGCGACGCGGAGCTCCGGGCCACCTTCGTGCCGCATCTCCTGCCCACCTCGCGCGGGCTGCTCGTGACCGGCCACGTGCGCCTCGTCGAGCGGCTCGACCAGGCCGACCTCGACGACCTCTACGCCACGCGCTTCGCCGACGAGCCGTTCGTGCGTCTCGGCGGCCACCCGGCCCCGCAGCGCCTCGCGGGCTCGAACGTCTGCTGGGTCAGCGCCTGGGCCGACGAGCGCACCGGTGCCGTCCTTGTGGAGTCCGCGCTCGACAACCTCGTCAAGGGCGCGGCGGGCCAGGCCGTCCAGAACGCCAACATCATGCTCGGCGTGGAGGAGACGGCGGGCCTCGCCACCCAGGGGCTGTGGCCGTAGGCGCGGCGTACCCCCGCGGCTTCGCGGCCGCGGGCGTGACCGCCGGCATCAAGGCCTCCGGGCGCCCGGACATCGCCCTCGTCGCCGCCGCCGAGCCCGTCCCGGCCGCGGCCGTCTTCACCCGCAGCCGCACCGCGGCGCCGCCGGTGGCCGTGTCGCGCGCGGCGATCGCCGACGGCCGTGCCCGCGCGGTGCTCGTGCAGAGCGGCAACGCCAACGCCGCCACCGGCGCCCCGGGTCTGCGCGACGCCGAGCGCATGGCGGCGCTCGTCGCCCGGGCGCTCGGCGCGGACGCGGGTGACGTGCTCGTCGCCTCGACCGGCGTGATCGGCGTGCCGCTGCCGATGGACCTGGTCGAGCCCGGCATCGCCGCGGCCGCCGCCGCGCTCTCGCCCGACGGCGGGGCCGACGCGGCGGCCGCGATCATGACCACCGACAACGCGCCCAAGACGGCCCAGCGCGACGCGGGCGGGGCCCGGGTCGGCGGCATGGCCAAGGGGGCGGGGATGATCCGCCCGGACCTCGGCACGATGATCGCCGTGGTGACCACCGACGCCGCGCTCGCGCCCGCGGCCGTCGACCGCATCCTGCGCGACGCCGTCGACCGCTCCTTCAACCGCATCACCGTCGACGGCTGCGCGTCGACCAGCGACACGGTCGCCCTGCTGGCGAGCGGCGCCGCCGGCCCGGCCGACGAGGCCGCGGTGGCCGAGGCCGTGGCGGGCGTCTGCGAGGACCTCGCGCTGCAGATCGTGCGCGACGGCGAGGGGGCGCGACGGATCGCGCGCTGGCGCGTGACGGGCGCCGCGACGGACGCGGAGGCCCGCCGGGTCGCCTACGCCGTCGCCGAGGCCCAGCTCGTGCGCTGCGCCCTGCACGGCGGCGACCCGAACTGGGGCCGCATCATCGCGGCGATCGGCGCGAGCGGGGCGGACGTCGACCCCGACCGCATCGCCATCGCCATCGGCGGCATCCCGCTCTGCGCGGACGGCACCGCGGTGCCCGTGGCCGACCCGGCGGCACTCGACCGCGCCGCCGCGGCCGACACCGTCGACGTCGCGATCGGGCTCGGGGACGGGTCGGGCGCGGCCGAGGTCTGGGGATCGGATCTCTCGCAGGCCTACGTCGAGCTGAACGCGGAGTACACGACGTGAGCGGCGCGCTGGTGGCGAAGCTGGGCGGCAATGCCCTCGCGCTCCTGCCGGACGCCCTGGCGGCCGCCGACGGCCGCCCCCTGGTGCTCGTCCACGGCGGCGGGGCGCAGATCACCGCCCTGATGGAGCGCCGCGGCATCCCGGCGCGCTTCGTCGACGGCCGCCGCTTCACCGATCTCCCGACGCTCGCCTGCGCGCGCGTCGCCCTCGCCGACGTCTCGGACGAGCTCGTGGGCGTGCTGCGGTCGCTCGGCCGCGAGGCGCAGCCCTTCCGGCACGGCGAGCTCGTGACCTGCGCGCGCCGCGCGGACCTCGGCCTCGTGGGCGAGCCCGTGGCCGTCGAGACCCGTCCGATCGCCGACGCGTGGGCCCTCGAGCGGGTGCCGCTGATCGCGCCGATCGGGCGCGACGGCGACTCGCCGCGCCTCCTCAACGTCAACGCCGACGACGTCGCGAGCGCGGTGGCGGTGGCGCTCGGCGCCGACGAGCTCGCCTTCCTCTCGGACGTCCCCGGCGTCCTCGACGAGCAGGGCGCCGTCATCGCCGAGATCTCGGCCGCCGCGCCGCCCGAGGCCTCCGGCGGGATGCTGCCCAAGCTCGAGGCCTGCGCCGCGGCGCTGGGCGGCGGCGTGCGGCGCGTCCGGATCGGAGCCGGCACCGAGGTGCGGCCGTGAGCCTGTCGGAGCGCGGCGAGCGCGTGATGATGACGAACTACCCGCCGCGCCCACTCGGGCTCGTGCGCGGCGAGGGCTGCTGGGTCTGGGACGAGGACGGCACCCGCTACCTCGACCTGATCGCGGGGATCGCCGTCG
>CAIQOY010000388.1 GCA_903873565.1 uncultured Actinomycetes bacterium | reverse complement strand
GGGTGATCGCGACGGCGATGACGCCGTCGGAGATGCCCTCGAGCCGCGAGCGGCGGATGCCGCCGTCCGGTGTGGTGTCCGCGGGCGCCGCCACCGCCCAAGGGTGGCAGGCGGATCGGTCGCCGGATCAGGCGCCCGCGGGGCGGCCGCGGTCGGCGGCCCGCAGCACGGCGTAGGCCCCGCTGCCGGCGATCAGGATCGCCCCGGCGAGCGTCCAGGGGGTGGGCAGGTCGCCGAAGACGACGAAGCCCCAGAGGACGGCCCAGAGCATCGCCGAGTACTCGAGCACGCCGATCCGGCCCGGCCCCGCCGAGCGGTAGGCGTAGACGATCAGGGTGCTGCCGATGCCGGCGATCGGCCCGCACAGCGCGAGCAGGAGGAAGTCCTCGCCGGAGGGCACCGCCCAGGGGCGCAGGAGGAAGCCGAGGCTGCCCGTGTCGCCCCCGGCCCCGGCCAGCGGCGCGAGCAGGGCGGAGGCGGCGAGCGCGCCGACGAGGTAGACGGCGTTCTGCTGCCACGAGATCACGGGGGCGGGGATGCCGCCGCCCACGCGTCGCGCCACCAGCTGCCCCGTGGCGTAGAGGGCGCCGGCGAGGACGGGCAGGGCGACGGCCCACGAGGTCTCGTTCGAGGGGTGGGCGATGACGAGCACGCCGCCGAAGCCCACGGCGACGGCGAGCCAGCGCCGCCAGCCGGGATGCTCGCCCGCGATCAGCCCGGACAGCGCCACCATGAACAGCGGCGCCGTGAACCAGAGTGACACGGTGGTGGCGAGGGGGAGCTCGGCGAGGGCGAGGTAGAAGGCGGTGTAGGAGGCGAGCATCAGCACGCCGCGCCCGATCAGGACGCGCGGGCGGTGGCGGCGCAGGAGCTCGAGGCCGCCGGCGCGCAGGACGAGCAGCGTGAAGATCGGCAGGGCGAAGAGCCCGCGGAAGGCGATCGTCTCGGTCACCGGGTAGGCCCCCGACATCGCCTTGATGATCGGGTCCTGGATCGAGAAGAGCGCGATGCCCGCGAGGAGCGAGGCCATGGCGAGGCGCTCGCCGGCGATCCGCGCGGGCACGGCGATCACGCGGAGCTCCGGGTCGCGCTCGCGCGGGTCATCGCGTAGGCGCCGCTGCCGACGATCAGGGCGGCGCCGATGGCGGTGGTGAGGTCGGGCACCTCGCCGAAGAACAGGAAGCCCCACAGCGCGGCCCAGATCAGGGCGGTGTACTCGACCGTGGTGACCGCGCCGGGCGGCGCCGTGCGGTAGGCCTGGGTGAGCAGGATGGTGCCGCCGACGGCGATCGGGCCGGTCAGGGCCAGGAGCAGGAGCGCGGTCGGCTCGGGCCACTCCCAGGCGCGCAGGAGGAAGGCCGCGGCGCCCTCGCCGTCCCGCGTCGCGAACGGCGCGACGACGAGCGCGAAGACCGACGCGCCGACGAGGTAGACCGTGTTCTGGTGGAACGACATCACGGCCGACGAGGCGGCGTCGCCGTGGCGGCGCGCCACCAGCTGGCCCGTGGCGTAGAAGGCGCCGGCGGTGAGGGGGAGGAGCGCGGCCCAGCCGAGGCCGCCGCCGACGGGCTGGGCGATCACGACGGCGCCGGCGAAGCCGACGACCACGGCGATCCAGCGGCTGGCCGACTGGCGCTCGCCGAGGGCGAGCGGCGACAGCGCGACGACCCACAGGGGCGCCGTGAAGTAGAGCGCCACGACGTTCGCGAGCGGCATCTCGGGGAAGGCGAGGAAGTAGCAGGTGTACGAGACCATGAAGATCGCGCCGCGGAGGATCAGGACGCCCGGGCGGTTGCGCAGGACCGCGCCCCAGTCGCGGGTCAGCCACAGCACGACCGCGAAGATCGGCAGGGCGGCGAGCGAGCGGATCACGATCGCCTCGGTGACGGCGTAGTCGCCCATCACCGACTTGATGATCGGGTCCTGCAGGGCGATGGTCGCGACGCCGAGGGCGAGGACCCCCATCGCGCGGCGCGCGGATCCGCTCGTGCCCGGGGCGCTCACGCCCGCACCGTACCGAGCGCGGATGCCGCCGCCGCGTGGGCCGCGCCGTGCGCCGCCACGGCGCCGCGGGACCGAGATGGGAGAAAACCGTCCATTGGGGCGGTCGGCGCGGGCGGGGGTCGTAGCGTGGACGGTGATGGACGGTCGTCCTAAGGTGCGCGCATGGGGGGTGCAGCCGTAACCCGCGCGGATGGTCACGCGGTGCCGGCGGAGTCCGACTTCGTCCGTCGCGCGCTCGTCGTCGAGGACGACGCGTTCACGCGCTCCCTCGTCGCGCACCTCCTCGAGAGCGCGGGCTTCACCGTGCGCGCCTGCCCGACGAGCGCGGAGGCGATCGACGCCTTCGCGGACTTCGACCCGGACGTGCTGGTCGTCGACGTGCAGCTCGGCGCCGCCCCCAACGGGGTGCAGCTCGCCGAGGCGCTGCGCCAGCGCGCCCCGTACCTCGGGATCGTCGTGATCTCGAACTTCCCGGTGGCGGAGACGGCGGGCATGGGCCAGAACCTCCCCACCGGCGCCGCCTTCCTGCACAAGGGCCAGATCGAGGAGCCGCGGCTCCTGCTCGAGGCGATCGACTCGGTCCTGACCGACTCGCTGCCCCGAGTCGTGCGCTCGGCCCCCGCCGAGGGCTCGCCGCTCGCGCGGCTCAGCCCGGCGCAGCTCGCGATCCTCCACCTGATCGCGCTCGGGCTGACCAACGCGGAGATCGCCCGCCAGCGCGGCACCTCGCTGCGCAACGTCGAGAAGCTGGTCAGCCGGATGTTC
>CAIQOY010000387.1 GCA_903873565.1 uncultured Actinomycetes bacterium | reverse complement strand
CGCAGCGGGCGAACGCGGACGCGCGGCTCAGGCGCCGACGGCGCCGACGCGTCCGGCGCGCACGAGCGCCTCGACGGGCTCGAGGCGGGGCATCGGGCCGTTCGGGGCGAGCGCGGGCACGGCGCCCCGCACGAGGGCGTGCAGGTCCTGCGTGCCGGCCCCCAGCCGGTGGCCGCGCAGGTCGCAGGCCTGGGCGGCGACCACCAGGCCGCCCGCGACGACGCGCTCGCCGAGCGCGCACATCTCCGACAGGCGCCGCGCGCCGGTCGGCAGGAAGCTCATCGCGTCCTCGATGCCCTCCTCGATCGAGGTCGTCGGCAGCTCGTTGGCGACCGGGGCGGCGAGCAGGCGGCACTCGCCGACCAGCGAGGTCAGGCCGTGCGAGATGATCTCGAGGCCCGGCTCGCCGCCCGTCTCGTGGACGCGCAGCCCGCGGCTGAGGCCGTTGAAGGGCAGCTGCAGCTGCTTGATGGTGCGCTCGAGCTGCGCGGTCAGGGCCGCCGCGAGGGCCTGGCGCAGCGCGTCCACCGCGAGGGCGAGCGGCAGGATGATGAACTGCCCGACGGACTGCACGCGGTCCTCCTCGGCGATCACGATCGGGTTGCCCTGGAAGGCGTTGAGCTCGAAGGCCAGCACCTCCTCCGCGCGCCCGAGCACGTCGCGGAAGGCGCCCTGGATCTGCACCGCCGAGCGGAAGCAGACGGGGTCCTGGAGGTTGCGCGCGCGGCTGCGGTCCTCGAGGTCGCTGCCCGTGAGCAGCCCCGCGACGCGCTCGCGCACCGCGACGATGCCCGGGTAGGGGCGCGAGGCGGCCACGATCGGGTCGATCGCGCCGAGGTTGGCGCCGAAGCCCTCGAGGTCGAGCGCGATCGTCGCGTCGAGCGCGTCGGCGAGGCGCCGGCAGTCGGCCACCGCGAGCGCCGCCGCGGCCGTGCCGTAGGCGTTGTGGTCGAACAGGGCGAGGCCCTCCGAGGGCCCGAGCTCCATGTCGCCGAGCGCGTCGAGGGCGAGGTCGACGAGCGGCCCGATGTCGCCGATCCCGAGCGAGCCCAGCGCCTGCATGCGCGGCGGCTCGGGTGCGTCGAGGGTGGCCAGCAGCGCCTCGACGAGCTCCGGGCGGACGCCGTTTCTCCCCGTCGCGAGGTGGTTGGCCGTCCGCAGGATCGTGGCCCGCACCACGTCGGGCGGCGCGTCGGGGCCCGACGCCACGCGGTGGTTGGCCAGCATCACGCGGTTGAAGCGCGCGTCGTCGGCCACGGCGTCGAGCTTGGCCGCGCCGACGCCCGTGTTGGCCCCGTAGACGGCGACGTCGGCGGCCAGGGAGCGCAGGAGCGTCTCGTGCCCCGCGGCGATCCGCGCGCGCGTGGCGTCGTCGATGCGGGCCCCCGCGCCGCCGCGGGCCACGGCGAGAACCTCGTCGAGCGTCAGGGACGACCCGGTCACCACCACCGCGTCGCTCATGCCGGCAGCGAGTAGCCCCCGTCCACGATCAGGGTCTGGCCGACGATCATCGACGACTCGGGCCCGGCCAGCCAGGCCACGGCGTTGGCCATGTCCTGGGGCT
>CAIQOY010000386.1 GCA_903873565.1 uncultured Actinomycetes bacterium | reverse complement strand
TGCCGGTCACGACGGCGCCGGTCGCGCCCACCTACGCGCCGGACACCGCCCTCGCCGACGGCTCGCACACGTTCTCCGTGCGCTACGTCGATCCGGCCGGCAACGGCGGTCCGACCACCTCCCGCACCTGGACGGTCGACAGGACCGCACCCGCCTCCGCGCCGACCACCTCCGCGGGCCCCGCGGGGTCGTCGACCAGCGGCGATCCGCGGCCGCAGTTCACGTTCGCCGGCGCGGGTGCGGGGGAGACCTACGAGTGCCAGCTCGACGGCGGCGCCTGGGCGGCCTGCGCGTCGCCGTACACGGCGCCCACGCTCGCCGACGGCAGCCACACCCTCAAGGTCCGCATCGTCGACGCCGCGGGGAACGCCGGGCCGGAGCTGACCCGCACCTGGACGGTCGACACTGCGGCGCCGACCACGACGGGCACCGCCACCCTCGGCACGCCGTCCTCGTCGCCCACGACCACCACCAGCGTCTCGGCCACGCTCGCCGGGGCCGGAGCGGGTGAGACCTACCAGTGCTCGCTCGACGGCGCCGCCTGGGCGACGTGCACCAGCCCGTTCACCGCCTCCGGCCTCGCCGACGGCCAGCACACGCTGCGCACGCGCACGGTCGACGCGGCCGGCAACGTCGGCGCGCCGTCCTCCACGAGCTGGACCGTCGACACCTCCGCACCGGCCTCGGCGCCGGCGCCGAGCGGCCTGCCCGCCGGCGGCACCAACCAGACCAGCGTCACGGGCAGCCTGCCGACGCCGTCGACCGGCTCGACCCTCGAGTGCAAGCTGGACGGCGCCGCCTCCTGGTCGCCCTGCCCGAGCCCGCTCACCTACTCGGGCCTCAGCGCCGGCGTGCACACGCTCGAGACGCGCGAGGTCGACGCCACCGGCAACGCCGGTCCGGTCACGCAGACGACCTGGACCGTGGACCTCACCCCGCCGGACCCGCCGACGTCGGGTACGGGCCCGTCGACCACGGTCGACCAGACGCCGACCGTCACCTTCACCGGCGAGCCCGGCGCGACCTTCCAGTGCCGCATCGCGCCCGCGGACTGGACGACCTGCACCAGCCCGTACACCGTGCCGAGCACCCTGCCCAACGGCTCGTACACGCTGGAGACGCGCCAGATCGACGGCGGCGGTAACCCGTCCGCCACGACCAGCTCCTACCCGTTCACGGTCAACACGGCCTCGACCGCGGCGGAGGTCGCCGTGACCGGGACGCCCGCGAGCCCGACCAACCAGGCCACCGCGACGCTCACCCCGAGCCTCGCCGCGGGCAGCGGCACGATCCGCTGCAGGGTCGATGGCACCCTCAACAGCTCGTGCCCGCTCAACGGCTCCGGCGCCCTCGTCCTCGGCTCACCGATCGCGCTCATCGCCGGCGACCACGTCGTGATCTTCGACACCGGTGACGGCACGGCCCAGACGACCGTCCGCTGGACGATCGACTTCACGCCGCCGGCCACGCCGCGGATCGGCGGGCAGCCCGCGAACCCGACGAACGCCGCGACGGCGACCTTCTCGTTCTCCGGCGATCCGAACGTCACGTATGAGTGCAAGGTCGACAGCGGCGCGTTCGCGGCGTGCACATCGCCGTTCACCACCGGCGCGCTGGCCGCGGGGTCGCACACGTTCGAGGTGAAGGCCAAGGACGCGGCGGGCAACCTCAGCGCGGCGGCCTCCGCGACCTGGACGATCGACACGACGCCTCCGACCGGCACCGCGACGGTCTCCGGCGGGCCCGCCTCGACCACGACATCGACGTCGGCCTCGTTCTCCTTCACGCTCGGCGCGGACGGCGCGTCCGCCGAGTGCCGTCTCGACGGCGGCGCCTGGGCGCCGTGCACCTCGCCGAAGTCCTACACGGGCCTCGCCGAGGGGTCGCACACCTTCGACGTCCGCATCCTCGACGCCGCGGGCAACGCCTCGACGTCCCCGACCTCAACGACCTGGACGGTCGACAACGGCCCGCCGACGGGCACG
>CAIQOY010000385.1 GCA_903873565.1 uncultured Actinomycetes bacterium | reverse complement strand
CGGCCCTGATCTGGGCCGAACGCGGACCCGGTGGCCCGGAGGTGGGCGAACTGCGACTGCGCATCGCCGCGGGCGAGGTCGGCCTCTGCGCGCCCGTCGAGCTGGAGGTCCTGCGCGGCGTCAACACGCCGGCCGCACATGCGGAGCTCGCCGATCGCCTCTGCGGGTTCCCGCACCTGCAGATCGGCGACGCGACCTTCACCCGGGCGCTGGCGATCCAGCGCGAGCTCGCCGCTCTCCCCGGACCGCGCCACCGCTCAGTCGCGCCGACGGACCTGCTCGTGGCCGCCGCCGCGATCGACGCCGAGCTGCCCATCCTCCACCGCGATCGCGACTTCGAGGCGATCGCCGAGGTGACGGGGCAGCCGCAGCGCTGGGTCGGGCCGCGCGCCTGACCTAGCCCCGGTGGACGACCTCGCCGTCGACCATCGTCAGGAGGCACGGGTTGGCCGGCAGGTCCTCGGGCGGGCACAGCGCCGGGTCCTCCGCGTAGGCCGTCAGGTCCGCGCAGTAGCCGACCTTGATGCGGCCGAGCCGGTGCTCCTCGGAGATCGTGTAGGCGGCCGCCACGGTGTAGCCGTGCAGCGCCTCGAGCCCGGTCAGGGCCTGGTCGTCGAAGGGCTCCTTGCCGTTGCCGGGGGCGTGGCGCAGCTGCGCGGAGGCCATCCCGATGCGGGGGTCGAAGCGGGCCACGGGCCAGTCGGAGCCGAGCGCCACCACGGCGCCGGACTCGAGCAGGGAGCGCGTCGGGAAGGCGCGGTCGCAGCGGGCGTCGCCCATCCGGGTCGTCCAGTTGCAGCGCCGGCCCGGGTCGAGCCACATCATGTGCTGCGTCTGCATCGAGGCCACCACGCCCTCGGCGGCGAAGCGCGGCAGGTCGGAGGCCTGCAGGGTCTCGATGTGCTCGATGCGGTGGCGGATGCCCGGGGCCGCGCCGGCCTCCCGGTAGGTGTCGAGGGCGTAGCGGACGCCCATGTCGCCGCAGGCGTGGGTCGCGCACTGGAAGCCCGCGCCCGCGAAGCGCTTGACGGCCCGCTGGTACTTGGTCGGGTCGGGCCAGAACGGGGCCAGGCCCTCGCCCATCGAGTCGGGCTCGACCAGCCAGGCGGTGCCCGTGTCGATGACGCCGTCGATGAAGAACTTGGCGACGCCGCCGCGCCAGCGCCGGCCGCGCGCGTCGCGGTGGGGGATGTACTCCTCCCACTCCGCCTCGGGCATGTCCGGCATGAACCAGAACGGCATCGTCAGGCGCGTGATCAGCCGGCCCGAGGCCTCGAGCTCGCGCAGGATGTCGAGCGTCTCGAGGGTGCCGTCCATGCCGTGGATGCCGGTGATGCCGACCTTCGCGAACTCGCGCATCTGGCGGTGGTACATGTCGAGCCGCTGCGCGGCCGACAGCGGCGGCATCGCGGCGTCGACCAGGGCGATGGCGGCCCACTCGCGCAGCTCGCCGGTCGGGCGGCCCTCGGCGTCGCAGATGACCTCGGCGTTCTCGGTGAACTGGATGGGGCCGTGGATGCCGGCGAGGTCGAGCGCCCGCCGGGAGGCGAGCACCGTGTGGAAGTCCATGAACTTGAGGTAGGTCGGGCGGCCGCCGACGGCCTCCTCGATCAGGTCGTGGTGGATCTCGCGGCCCTCGAAGGCGTCGTAGAGGAGGCCCCAGCCGACGACCCACTCGTCCGGGCCCTTGCCCTCCGCCTCCCTGCGGATCGCCGCCAGGACGTCGTCCCAGGTGTAGGCGTCGAGGAGGTCGGCCCCGACCGCGTCGAGCGCGCCCATCAGCGGGTGCACGTGGCTGTCGGTGATGCCCGGCACGAGCGCCGCCCCGTCGAGGTCGATCACCTCCGCCCCGCCGGCCAGCGCGCGCATCTCGGCGTCCGTGCCGATCGCGAGGATCGCGCCGTGCCCCACCGCGACCGCCGTGGCGTGCGGGTTGCCGGGATCCATGGTGCGCACGCGCGCGTTGACGATGACGGTCTCGATCGGGGAGTGCATGCCGGGGTTGTACCACGCCCGCGCCGTCCGCCCGGGCGGGCCCCGCGAAGGGACGGACGCACCCCCGCGACCCAGGAGCACCATGGCCAGCCCCGGCATCGGCGATCCCGCCCCCGACTTCGAGCTCGACGGCCCCGACGGCGCCTTCCGCCTGTCGGAGCAGCGCGGCCGCACGGTCGTGCTCGCCTTCTACCCCGGCGACGACACGAAGGTCTGCACGAAGCAGCTGTGCGAGTACTCGTCGCACCTCGACGAGCTGACCGGCCTGGGCGACGCCGTGGTGGTCGCGATCTCCGCGAAGGACGTCGCCTCGAAGGCGCGCTTCCGCGACAAGCACGGCCTGACCGTGCCGCTCCTCGCCGACCCCGACCGCCGGGTGGCCGCCCTCTACGGGGCCAAGGCGCCGGTGATCGGGACGAAGCGCAGCACCTTCGTGATCGACGCCGCCGGGGTGATCCGCTG
Organism: uncultured Actinomycetes bacterium; assembly: GCA_903873565.1. Taxonomy (GTDB): domain Bacteria; phylum Actinomycetota; class Thermoleophilia; order Gaiellales; family F1-60-MAGs149; genus F1-60-MAGs149. Next base: position 16,641 of record CAIQOY010000385.1, on the reverse strand, counting down.
GCGGCACGACTCGGCCCTCGGGATCTCCTTCGTCCCGGTCGCCGAGCTGAAGGCCGAGGTCGCCCGGGTGGCGGCGAGCGCGCCCGCCTGACGGACTAGTGTTGAGGGGGCCGGATGACGCCCCCCGCCCCCACCGCCGATCGGCCCCTCGCCTGCATCGTGATGGCCGGCGGGAAGGGCACCCGCATGCGGTCCGCGACCCCGAAGGTGCTGCACCCGATCTGGGGCCGCCCGCTGGTCGGCTGGGTGCTCGCGGCGGTCCGCGGGGCCGGCGCCGAGCGCATCGTCGTGGTGGTGCCGCCGGACGCCGCGGACGCCGTCGGGGCCGCCGTCGGCGACGCCGAGACGGTGGTCCAGGAGAACCAGCTCGGCACGGGCGACGCGGTGCGCGTGGCGATGCCCGCCCTCGACGGCTTCTCCGGCGACGTCCTCGTCGTCTCTGGTGATACGCCGCTCTTGACGGCGGAGCTGCTCGGCGACCTCGTCGCCGCCCACCGCGCCTCCGGCGCGCAGGCGACCCTCGCCACCTTCCGGCTCGACGAGCCCGGCGGCTACGGCCGCGTGATCCGCGCGGGCGGCTCCATCCGCATCGTCGAGGCGCGCGACGCCACCGACGACGAGCTCGCCGTGCGCGAGGTCAACGCCGGCCTCTACGTCTTCGCCGCGGACGCCCTGCGCCCCGCCCTCGACGGGCTCGGCACCGACAACGCCCAGGGCGAGCTCTACCTGCCGGACGCGATCCCGCTGGTGGCGGCCGCGGGCGGCCTCGTCGACGCCGCCGAGATCGCCGACCCCGCGCTGCTCCTCGGCGTCAACACGCGCGTCGAGCTGGCCGAGGCGGCGGCGCTCCTGCGCGCGCGCCTGCTCGAGGCGCACATGCTGGCCGGCGCCGGCATCGTCGACCCCGACTCCACCTACATCGACGCGGACGTCGTGCTCGAGCCCGACTGCGTCGTGCACCCCGGCACGGTCCTGCGCGGCGCGACGCACCTCGCCGCGGGCGCCGAGGCCGGCCCGCACAGCGTCCTCGACGGCGCCGTCCTCGAGGCCGGCGCCCAGGCCGGGCCGTTCGCGCACCTGCGCCCCGGCACCCACCTGCGCGCGGGCGCCCGCGTCGGGGCCTTCGCGGAGACGAAGAACGCCGACGTCGGCGCGCGCTCGAAGATCCCCCACCTCTCCTACGTCGGCGACGCCGAGATCGGCGAGGACACCAACATCGGCGCCGGCAACATCACCGCCAACTACGACGGCGTCGACAAGCACCGCACGGTCATCGGCAGCCGCGTCCGCACCGGCTCGGACTGCGTCTTCGTCGCCCCCGTCAGCGTGGGCGACGACGCGACGACCGGCGCGGGGTCCATCATCACGGATGACGTCCCGCCGGGCGCGCTCGGGATCGCCCGGGCCCGGCAGGTCGTGAAGGAGAACTACGCGCAGAGGAGGCGCGATGACTGACTCGAAGCTGTTCGACGTCCCGGCCGAGCTCGGGTCCCCCGCCTCCTGGCAGGAGCGCACCCCGTCGAAGCGCCTGATGATCTTCTCGGGCCGCTCGAACCCGGACCTCGCGCAGCGCATCGCCGACCGCCTCGACGTCGGCCTCGGGCAGGTCACCCTCAAGTCGTTCGCCAACGGCGAGATCTACGCGCGCTTCGAGGAGTCGGTGCGCGGCGCCGACGTCTTCCTCGTGCAGTCCTGCGTCAACCCGGTCAACCGCAACCTGATGGAGCTGATGATCATGGCCGACGCGGCCATGCTCGGCTCGGCCAAGCGCGTGACCGCGGTCATCCCGTGGTACCCGTACGCCCGCCAGGACAAGAAGAGCGCGCCGCGCGAGCCGATCACCGCGCGGCTCGTGGCCACGCTCCTGCGCTCGGCGGGCATCGACCGCGTCCTGACCATGGATCTCCACGCGGGCCAGGTGCAGGGCTTCTTCGACGGGCCCGTCGACCACATGACCGCGCTGCCGATGTTCGCGCGGCACTTCCGCGACATGGGCATCTCCGGCGAGGGCACCGTCGTCGTCTCGGGCGACGCGGGCCGCGCCAAGCTGGCCACGCGCTTCGCGGAGATGCTCGACGCCGACGTCGCCATCATCGCCAAGCTGCGCCCCGAGCACGGCAAGGCGCGCGTCGCCGCCATCATCGGCGACGTCGCGGGCAAGCAGGCGATCATCTCCGACGACATCATCGACACGGCCGGCACGCTCTGCGCGGGCGCCGAGGCGGTCAAGAACGCGGGCGCCACCGAGGTCTACGCCTGCGCGACCCACGCGATCATGTCGGACCCCGCCCTCGACCGGATCCGCGAGTCGGTCCTGCACGAGGTCGTGGTCTGCGACACGGTGCCGATCGACCCGCGCGCGGCCGACAGCCGGGTGCGCGTCCTGCCCGTCGACGGCATCCTCGCCCAGACGATCGACGAGGTCTTCCGCGAGGGCTCCGTGTCGAACCTGTTCGGCGGCGAGAACCAGCTCTTCTAGGAACCGCCCCGCTGACGCCTCGCGCGCGCGTGTCGGCTACAGTGCCGCGCGCACCGAGACCGGAGCGCGAGCGATGTCCGACACGACCATCCAGATCACGAAGCGCGAGGCCGCCTCCACGCGCGCCAACCAGCGCCTGCGCAAGCAGGACGTGATCCCCGGCGTGCTCTACGGGCAGGGCCGCGAGCCGCTGCCGATCCAGGTCGAGCGCGTCAAGCTGCGCGCCGCCTTCACCGGCGAGTCCGGCCGCAACGCGATCCTCTCGCTCGTCATCGACGGCGAGTCGCAGCCGGTCAACGCGATCCTCAAGGCGATGGAGATCGACCGGGTGCGCGACCGCGTCACGCACGTCGACCTCTTGGCCATCTCGATGACCGAGAAGATCACCGCCCCGGTGCCGGTGCACCTGGTCGGCGAGGCCGAGGGCGTCAGGCTCGACGGCGGCATGATCGAGCACTCGCTGCACGAGGTGCTGGTCGCCGCGCTGCCGGGCTCCGTCCCGACCGAGATCCTCGTCGACGTCACGCCGCTCAAGATCGGCCAGTCGCTGCACGTCTCCGACCTCGTCGCCACCGGCGAGTACGAGTTCGCCGGCGACCTCGCCGCCACCGTCTGCTCGTGCGTCGTCACGCGCGCCGCGCTCGCGGTCGCCGACGAGGCCGGCGAGGGCGAGGAGGGCGTCGAGGGCGAGGAGGGCGCCGCCGAGGGCGGCGAGGCCCCGTCCGCCGAGGCCGGCGACGCCGCGTCCGGCGGGGACGCGGGCGGCGACGACGCCGGCGAGTAGCCCGTGGGCTACGTCGACGACCTGGTCGTCGGGCTCGGCAACCCGGGTGCGCGCTACGCCCGCACGCGCCACAACGTCGGCTGGATGGCCGCGGAGCGCCTCGTGGCCGACCACGCGGCGTCCTGGCGCAGCCGCTTCAGCGGCCGCTACGCCGAGCTGCGGATCGACGGCTCCTCCGTCGGCGTGCTCGCCCCCGAGACGTTCATGAACGACTCGGGCCGCAGCGTCGGCGCCTGCGTGCGCGAGCTGCGGGTGCCCGTCGACCGGATCGTCGTGGTCTACGACGACATCGAGCTCGCCCCCGGCGCCGTGCGCGCCCGCGCGGGCGGCGGCCTGAAGGGCCACAACGGCCTGCGCTCGATGGCGGACGCGCTCGGGTCGCCCGACTTCCTGCGCGTGCGCTGCGGTGTCGGCCGGCCCGGTCGCGGCGACCCCCGCGACGTCGCCGCCTACGTGCTGAGCGCCTTCGAGGCCGACGAGGACCCCGACGCCCTCGCCGCCGAGGCGGCGGCCTGCGCGAGCGCGATCTGCGCCGAGGGCATCGACGCCGCGCTCGCCCGCTGGCCCTGAAGCCGTCATGGCGGGCGCCGGGCGGCGCGGGTAGGATTCCGGCCGTAGGCACTGCGATGCACCACGGGAGGGGCGGATGGCCGTCATCGAGGATCGGACCTTCAAGCGCCAGGACGGCAAGGACAAGGTGACGGGGCTCGGCCGCTACACGGCCGACCTCGAGCTGACCGGGCTCGTGCACTGCAAGTTCCGCTACGCGGGCATCGCGCACGGCCGCATCCGCTCGATCGACACGTCGAAGGCCGAGGCGCTGCCCGGCGTCTTCGCCGTCGTCACCCACGCGGACGTCCCCGACGTCGCGCACGGCGGCTACATCCAGGACCGCCGCCTGTTCGCGAAGGACTACACGCGCTTCGAGGGCGAGATCATCGCCGCCGTCGCCGCCGCGACGCCCGAGATCGCCGAGGCCGCCTGCGCCCTGATCGAGGTCGACCTCGAGGCCCTGCCCGTGGTCAACGACATCGAGGACTCGCTGGCCGAGGGCGCGCCGCTCGTGCACGCCGACTGGCAGTCCTACGGCGACGCCTTCGACATCGTCCGCCAGGGCAACGAGGCCTGCCACACGTCGATCGTCCACGGCGACGCCGAGGCCGGCTTCGCCGCCGCTGACGAGATCGTGCGCGAGCGCTACGTCGCCGACATGCAGCACGCCGCGCCGATCGAGCCGCGCGCCGTGATCGCCGAGTGGCACGGCGACCAGGTCACCATCTGGTCGTCCACGCAGGTGCCCTTCAACGCCCGAAGCGGCGTCGCCCACTGCCTCGGCATGCCCGAGAACGCGGTGCGCGTGATCGTCCCGCACCTCGGCGGCGGCTTCGGCGGCAAGTGCGAGTTCCACTTCGAGGCCCACGTGGCCGCCGTCGCCCGCAAGGCCAAGCGCCCCGCGAAGCTCGTCTTCTCGCGCCGCGAGGAGTTCATCGCCCCCGACCACCGCCGCGAGGGCATGGTCGTGGAGCTCGAGACGGGCGTGAAGCGGGACGGCACGATCACCGCGCGCCGCGCGCGCATCGTGATCGACAACGGCGCCTACACCGCCGACGCCGGCTTCTTCCCGGAGCTGGCGGGCATGCACGCGATCGGCCCGTACCGGATCCCCGCGGTCGACGTGCAGGCGCACCTGGCCTACACCAACCACCAGCCGTCCGGCTCCGTGCGCGCCCCCACCGCCCCCCAGGCGAACTGGGCGCTCGAGTGCCACATGGACGAGCTGGCCCGCACGATCGGCATGGACCCGCTCGCCTTCCGCCTGCACAACGTCGTGCGCGACGGCGACCAGACGGCGACGGGCCAGACCCTCGACCCGCACGGCGCCCCGCAGTGCCTCGAGACGGCGGCCGAGATGATCGGCTACGGGCGGGAGCTGCCCGCCGACGAGGCGATCGGCATCGCGATCGGCTGGTGGCCGTCCTTCGGCTCCTCGTCGGGCGCGTACGTCAAGTTCAACGGCGACGGCTCGGCCACGATCGTGACGGGCGCCCAGGAGTGCGGCTCGGGCGCCGTGATGGGCCTGCCGCGGCTCGCCGCGCAGGAGCTCGGGATGCGCCCCGAGGACTTCTCGATCGTCTACCAGGACACCGAGGCCGGCCCGTGGGACATGGGCTCCTCCGGCTCCCAGACCACCCTCAACAACGGCCGCGCCGTGGTCGAGGCCTCCCGCGTCCTGCGCGAGCGGCTGCTCGACATGGCCGCCGAGAAGCTCGAGGCCGCCAAGGGCGACATCGAGCTCGGCGGGGGCGCCGCCTACGTCAAGGGCTCGCCCGACAAGAGCGTCGCGATCGCGGAGCTCGCCGGCGAGGCCGCGGGCGGCGACCAGCTCATCGCGACCGGCTCGGGCACCCCGCCGTCGGCCCCCGAGGTCTCCGGCTCGGCCTGCGTCGGCCGGATGGGCATGGACTCGTGGGTCGCCCCCACGTTCTTCTGCCACGCGGTCCACGTCAAGGTCGACCGGGAGACGGGCGTGGTGCGCGTCCTGCGCGTCGCCGCCGCCCACGACTCCGGCACGATCGTCAACCCGATCGGGGCCGAGGGCCAGGTCGAGGGCGGCGTCGTGATGGGCATCGGGCAGGCCCTGCTCGAGGGCTCGCAGATCGGCGAGGACGGCACGATCCTCAACCCGGGCCTGCTCGAGTACAAGCTGCAGACGATGGCGGACGCCCCGCCGATCGACATCGCCTTCGTCGGCCCGTCGGCCACGGACGGCGGCCCGCACGGCCTCAAGGGCATCGCCGAGCCGCCGAGCGTCCCGACGCTCGCCGCGATCGGCAACGGCATCCGCCAGGTGACGGGCGCGCGCGTCCGCCAGCTGCCGATGACGCCCAACCGGGTCTGGGAGGCGATCAACGCGTGAGGGATCTCGTGCGCGGGCTCGCGGCGCGGCTGCCGATCGGCGGCCCGCGCCGCCCGCCCGCGCGCGGCCTCGCCGCGTTCGCGGACGCGCCCTGCGCGCGGACGCCTACTCCTCGGTGATGCGCCGCATGCGGCGGCGGTTGCGCTTCGCGCGCTCCCGCTTGCGGCGCGCGAGGTCCTTGCGGTACTCGTTCTCGCGCGGGGCGGCGTTGATCACGAGCCGCCCGGTCATGTCGCCGTAGAGGTTGCGGAAGACCAGCGCCGCGATCGGCCACAGGAACAGCATCGTGAGCACGATGCGCAGGTGGTCGCCGACCGGGCCGGTGATCACGAAGGCGACCGTGGTGAAGCCGATCCAGAGGCCGACGGCCACGATCACGATGCCGAACACGCAGGCGTAGGCGCGGCGGAACCAGCGGGCGCTGGCCTCGACGCCCGCCCAGACGGCGCGGGCGCCGCCGGCGTCGCCGGAGACGGCGATGATCGGCGGGAACAGCACCAGGGGCAGGATCGGGGCGAGCGCGAGCGCGGACAGGTTCCAGACCACGAGGCTGGCCGGGATCGCGGTGATCACGCAGGCCACCGCCACGGCCCCGGCGCGCCCGCGGATGCCGCCGGCCACGAGCGCGGTGGCCGCCGCGGTCAGGGCCACGAGGCCGAAGGCCAGCAGCGCCCCGCGGATCAGGAGCTGCAGCTGCGGCTCGAGGCCGCTGCCGTCGAGCGTGAACTCGGCGACCGCCCACGGCAGGCCGCAGATCGCGGTCAGGAGCAGGTAGCCGCCGAAGTTGACGCCGAAGCGGCGGAAGGCCGCCTCGAAGTAGGCGCCGACGGGGTGCAGGGGCCGGCCGGTCGGGCCGAGCGGCCCCTGCTCCTCGTCGTCGGCGGGCTCCGCCGCGGCGAGCCCCGCCTCGGGATCGAGGTCGAGGTCGTCCTCGGGGCCCGGGGCCCCGCGTCCGCGGCGGAGGATGCCCATGCTCAGGCGACCGCCTGCAGCGACTCGACCCGAAAGGCCAGGGCGTCGCCCGTCTCATCGACGTCGCAGACGACGCGCGCGCCGTCCGCGATGTCGCCCTCGAGCAGCCGCAGGGCGAGCGGGTTCTCGAGCAGGCGCTGGATCGCCCGGCGCAGCGGGCGCGCGCCGTAGGTCGGGTCGTAGCCCTCGCGGCCCAGCAGGTCCTTGGCGGCGTCGGTGACCTCGAGGGCCACGCGGCGCTCCTCGACGCGGCGGGCCAGCCGCGCGATCTGGAGGTCGACGATCTCGCGGATCTCCTCGGCGCTGAGCCGCATGAAGATGACGGTGTCGTCGATCCGGTTGAGGAACTCCGGCCGGAACTCCTGGCGCAGGGCGCCGTCCACGCGGGTCCGGATCTCGTCCATCGAGAGGTCCCCCGTGATGTACTCGGCGCCGGCGTTCGAGGTCATGATCAGGACCGCGTTCGTGAAGTCCACGGTGCGTCCCTGCCCGTCGGTCAGGCGGCCGTCGTCGAGCACCTGCAGCAGGATGTTGAAGACGTCGCCGTGGGCCTTCTCGACCTCGTCGAGCAGGATCACCGAGTAGGGCCGGCGGCGGACCGCCTCGGTCAGCTGGCCGCCCTCCTCGTAGCCGACGTAGCCCGGGGGCGCGCCCACGAGCCGCGAGACGGCGTGGCGCTCCATGTACTCGGACATGTCGATGCGCACCATCGAGCGCTCGTCGTCGAAGAGCAGCTCGGCGAGGGTCTTCGCGAGCTCCGTCTTGCCGACGCCGGTCGGGCCGAGGAACAGGAACGAGCCGATCGGGCGGTTCGGGTCGCCGAGGCCCGCGCGCGAGCGGCGGATCGCGTCGGCGACGGCGCTGATCGCCTCGTCCTGGCCGACGAGGCGCTCGTGCAGGCGCTCCTCGAGCTGGACTAGCTTCTGCATCTCGCCCTCCATCAGGCGGCTGACGGGGATGCCGGTCCAGGCGCCGACGACCTCGGCGACGTCCTCCTCGTCGACCTCCTCCTTGAGCACCGAGCCCTGCGCCTGGACCGCGGCGAGGGCCTCGGTCTCGGCGGCCAGCTCGGCCTCGTAGGCGGGCAGGTCGCCGTAGGTGAGCTTGGCGGCGCGCTGCAGGTCGGCCTCGCGCTCGGCGCGCTCGGCCTCGGCCTTGACGTCCTCGATCATGCCCTTGAGGCGGCGGATCGCGTCGATGTGGCGCTTCTCGACCTCCCAGCGCTCGCGCATCCGCCCGGCCGACCCCTGGAGCTCCTCGAGCTCGTTGGCGAGGGCCTCGCGGCGCTCGGCGGAGGCGGCGTCGGTCTCCTTGGCGAGCGCGGCGTCCTCGATCTCGAGGCGCACGATCCGGCGCTCGACCTCGTCGAGCTCGGTCGGGCGCGAGTCGATCTCGATGCGCAGGCGGCTGGCCGCCTCGTCGATCAGGTCGATCGCCTTGTCGGGGAGGAAGCGGTCCGCGATGTAGCGGTCCGACAGCATCGCGGCGGCCACGATCGCGGAGTCCTGGATGCGCACGCCGTGGTGCACCTCGTAGCGCTCCTTGAGGCCGCGCAGGATGCCGATCGCGTCCTCCACGGAGGGCTCGCCGACCAGCACGGGCTGGAAGCGGCGGGCGAGGGCGGCGTCCTTCTCGACGTGCTTGCGGTACTCGTCGAGGGTGGTGGCGCCGATCGCGCGCAGCTCGCCGCGGGCCAGCATCGGCTTGAGCAGGTTGGCGGCGTCGACGGCGCCCTCGGCGGCGCCGGCCCCGACCACGGTGTGCAGCTCGTCGATGAAGAGCACGATCTGGCCCTCGGCGGCGGTGACCTCGCCGAGCACGGCCTTGAGGCGCTCCTCGAACTCGCCCCGGAACTTGGCGCCGGCGAGCAGGGCGCCCATGTCGAGCGCCCAGATGCGGCGCCCGCGCAGGCTCTCGGGCACGTCGCCCTGGACGATGCGCTGGGCGAGGCCCTCGGCGATCGCGGTCTTGCCGACGCCGGGGTCGCCGATCAGGACGGGGTTGTTCTTCGTGCGGCGCGAGAGCACCTGCACGACGCGGCGGATCTCGTCGTCGCGGCCGATCACGGGGTCGACCTTGCCGGCCTCGGCGGCCGCGGTCAGGTCACGGGCGTACTTCTCGAGCGCGCCGTAGAGGTCCTCGGCGTTGGGGTCGGTCACGCGCTGGCCGCCGCGCACGGCCTTGAGGGCCTCGAGCAGGGCGTCCTTGGTCACGTTCTGGCGGCGCAGCAGGTCCTTGGCCTGGCCGGACTGCTCGGCGAGGGCGATCAGCAGGTGCTCGGAGGCGACGAACTCGTCGCCCATGCCGCGGGCCTCCGCGTTGGCGCGCTCGAGCGCCTCGCGCAGGGCGAGCGCCGCCTGCGGGGCGGTCGCGGCGCCCTGCATGGCGGGCAGCTTGGCGAGCGCGTCGTCGGCCTCGCGGCGCAGCGCCTCGGTGTCGGCGCCCGCGCCCTTGAGCAGCATCTCGGCGACGGCGCCCTGCTCGTGCAGGAGGCCGGCGAGGAGGTGCAGCGGGGTCAGCTCGGGGTTGCCGGCGACGCGGGCGCGCTCGGCCGCGGTGGCGAGCGCCTCCTGCGCCTTGACGGTCATCTTGGTGGGGTCCATCGTGGTGTCTCTTCTGGTCTTTCGGGGGATGTGGGGTTGGGGATCAGGCGCTGGGCCGGCGGCGGCGGATCACGATCTCCGCGCCGGGCGGGGCGTACGGCACGATCTCGCGCTTGTACGACCGGTGGACGCTCTCGAGCTCGGCCTGCATCGCGCGGGCGGCCTCGTCGAGGGCGGCGGACAGGTCCTGGACCTGCTGCTCGAGCTGGCGGATCCGGTCCTCGAGCGCGAGCACGTGCTCGACGCCCTGGAGCGACAGGCCGAGGCCCGAGGCGAGCTCCGTGATGCGGCGCAGCCGCTGCAGCTCGAGATCGGAGTAGAGGCGCGTCCCGCCGGCGGTGCGGCGCGGGCGCACGAGGCCGCGCGCCTCGTACATGCGCAGGGTCTGCGGGTGCATGCCCACGAGCTCGGCGGCGACGCCGATCATGTACTTGGGGGTGTTCTCGTTCACGCGAACAGCTCCGCGCGCGGATCGGACCCGCCGTCGAGGGCCGCGTAGCGCTCGAGCGCCTCGGCCTGCTGGGTGGACAGCTCGGCGGGCACGACGACCTTGAGGCGCACGAGCAGGGAGCCCGGATCGCCGCCCTCGACGGGCGCGCCGTGGCCGCGCACGCGCAGCATCTTGCCGTCGGACGAGCCGGGCGGCACCTTCACGCGCACGCGCTCGCCGAGCGGGGTCGGCACGTCGATCTCGGCGCCGAGCGCCGCCTCGGGGAAGGTGACGGGCACGTCGACGACGATGTCCGCGCCGCGCCGCGCGAAGCGCTCGGAGGGCAGCACCTGCACGACAACCCAGAGGTCGCCGGGCGGGCCGCCGCCCTCGCCGTCGAGGCCCTTGCCGCGGACGCGGATGCGGGCGCCGTCGGCGATGCCGGCGGGGATCCGCACCGTGTACTTCTTGGTGCGGCGCTGCTGGCCCGTGCCGCGGCAGGTCGGGCACGGCGTCTCGACCACGGTGCCCTGGCCGGCGCAGCGCAGGCAGGGCTCGGAGATCGCGAAGAAGCCCTGGTTGACCTGGCGCTCGCCGGCACCGCCGCAGTCGGGGCAGGTGACGCGCTGCGTGCCGGGCGCGGCGCCCGTGCCGGCGCAGTCGCGGCAGGCGACGTCCTTGTCGACGGGGACGGTCACGCGCGCGCCGCGCAGCGAGTCGTCGAACGAGAGGGTCACGCGCGTCTCGAGGTCGACGCCGCGGCGCTGGCGGGCGCGTCCGCGACGGCGGCCGAAGAGGTCGCCGAAGAGGTCGGAGATGTCGAACCCGCGGTCCTGCGCGAAGTCGCGGAAGGCCGACGGGTCGAAGCCGCCCGCCCCCATCCCGCCGGACGCGCCGAACTGGTCGTAGGCCTTGCGCTTGTCCGGGTCGGAGAGGGTGTCGTAGGCCGCGGAGATCTCCTTGAAGCGCTCCTCGGCCTTCGGGTCGTCCGGGTTGGCGTCGGGGTGGTGCTTGCGCGCCAGCTCGCGGTAGGCCCTCTTGATCTCGTCCGCCGACGCGTCGCGGGCGACGCCCAGCACCTCGTAGAGGTCACGCATCGCGCACCTCCCGCACGAAGGCGGCCGGATCGGCCGGCGAGACGACGACGGGGACGGCCCCGACGCGGACGAGCGCCGAGCGGCGCAGGTCCGTGGCGATGGTGCGCGCCCAGCCGCCCGTCGACATGCGCGCGCGGCCGCGCTGGCCGTAGATGCCGCCCGTGCCGAGCCGGAGGCCGAGGGTCGCGCCCTCGTCGTGCGGGCGCACGGCGCCCTCGAGGCGGGTCTGGCCGCGCCGGCGCTCGACGACGAGCGCGTCGGGCTCGATCCGGTACGCGACGGGCTGGCCGCCGCGCAGCCACAGCGCGAGCAGGGCGACGAGCAGCGCGGCCGTGATCATGGCGCCGGCCTGGACGGCGTCGCCGCCCGACAGGCCCACGCCGAAGCCGAACCACGCGAGCACCACCACGGCCCAGAGGATCGCGGTGGCGGCCTTCTCGCCGCCGCCCAGCGGGGCGGCCTCGAAGCTGCGGGCGCCCTCGCTCAGGAGCCACCCCCGCTGACCACCACGCGGGCGGGCCGCAGCACGCGGTCGCCCAGGAGGAAGCCCTTCTGGATGACCTCGATCACGGTGCCCTCGGGCTGGTCGGACGGCTGGGACAGGAGCGCCTCGTGGCGGTGCGGGTCGAAGGCCTCGCCCGCGGGGTCGAGCTCGGCCACGCCCTCGCGCTCGAGCAGCGTCCACAGCGCCCGGTGCACGAGCGCGACGCCGTCGGCGATCGCCTCCTTGTCGGAGGTCTCGAACGCGGCCAGCGCCCGCTCGAGGTCGTCGAAGACGGGCAGCAGGTCGTGGAGGAGCCGCTCGGCGGCCCGCCCGCGCAGCTCCTCGTGCTCGCGGGCGACGCGCTTCTTGTAGTTGTCGAACTCCGCGGCGACGCGGCGCAGCGTGTCGAGGTGCTCATCGCGCTCGCGCTCGGCGCGCGCGAGGGGGTCGAGCTCCTCGGCCGCCGCGTCGCCGGGGGCGGCGGCCTCCCCGCCGTCCTCGGCGGGGAGGGCCTCCTCCGTGGGGTCCGTGGTGCTCACGACCGGGCCGTCGCGTCGGGATCGACGACCTCGGCGTCCTCGATGATCTCCTCGTCGGACTCGTCGTCCATGGCCGCGTCGGGGCCGGCGCCGGCGCTCGGGCCGGCGGCCTGCTGGGCGTCCTTGTAGACGTGCTCGGCGAGGGCGTACGAGGCCTGCTGGAGGGCGTCGCCCTTGCGGCGGATCGCCTCCGCGTCGGAGCCCTCGAGCGCCGTGCGCAGGTCGGCGGCGGCGGACTCGATCGACGCCTTGACGTCGTCGGGCACCTTGTCGCCGTGCTCGGAGACGGTCTTCTCCGTCTGGTAGAGCAGCGCCTCGGCCGTGTTCTTGGCCTCGACCAGGTCGCGGGCCGCCTTGTCCTCGTCGGCGTGCGACTCGGCGTCCTTGACCATCTGCTGGATCTCGTCGTCCGACAGGCCCGAGCCGCCCTCGATGCGCACCTGCTGCATCTGGCCCGTGCCCTTGTCGGTCGCGGACACGTTGAGGATGCCGTTGGCGTCGATGTCGAAGGTGACCTCGATCTGCGGCATGCCGCGCGGCGCCGGCGGGATGCCGACGAGCTGGAACTTGCCGAGCGTCTTGTTGTAGCCGGCCATCTCGCGCTCGCCCTGGAGCACGTGGATCTCCACGCTGGTCTGGCCGTCCTCGGCGGTCGAGAAGACCTCGGACTTGCGGGTCGGGATGGTCGTGTTGCGCTCGATCAGCTTGGTCATCACGCCGCCCTTGGTCTCGATGCCGAGGCTGAGCGGGGTGACGTCGAGCAGGAGCACGTCCTTGACGTCGCCGCGCAGGACGCCGCCCTGGATGGCCGCGCCGATGGCGACGACCTCGTCCGGGTTGACGCCGCGGTGCGGCTCCTTGCCGGTGATCTCCTTGACCTTGTCCTGGACGGCGGGCATGCGGGTCATGCCGCCGACGAGGATCACGTCGTCGATCTCCGCCGGGGACAGGCCGGCGTCGGCCAGCGCCTGCTTGGTCGGGCCGACGGTGCGCTCGACGAGGTCGTGCACCAGCTCGGTCAGCTTGGAGCGGCTGAGCTGCATGTCGAGGTGCTTCGGCCCGGAGGCGTCGGCGGTGACGAACGGCAGGTTGATCTGCGTCGTCTGCGTCGAGGACAGCTCGATCTTCGCCTTCTCGGCGGCCTCGTAGAGGCGCTGCAGGGCGAGCTTGTCCTGCGACAGGTCGATGCCCTGGTCCTTCTTGAACTCCGCGACCATCCAGTCGACGATGGCCTTGTCGAAGTTGTCGCCGCCGAGGTGGTTGTCGCCGGCGGTCGCCTTGACCTCGAACACGCCGTCGGCGAGCTCGAGCACGGAGACGTCGAACGTGCCGCCGCCGAGGTCGAAGACGAGCACCTTCTGCTCGCCCTCCTTCTCGACGCCGTAGGCCAGCGCCGCGGCGGTCGGCTCGTTGATGATGCGCAGCACGTTGAGGCCGGCGATCTTGCCGGCGTCCTTCGTGGCCTGGCGCTGGGCGTCGTTGAAGTAGGCGGGCACCGTGATGACGGCGTCCGTGACGGCCTCGCCGAGCTTGGCCTCGGCGTCGGCCTTGAGCTTCTGCAGGATCATCGCGCTGATCTCCGGCGGCGCGTACTCCGTGCCGTCGGCCTTGACGCGGGCGTCGCCGTTCGGGCCCGAGACGACCTCGTACGGGACGATGGTCATCTCCTCGGAGACCTCCGAGGACTTGCGGCCCATGAAGCGCTTGATCGAGAAGATGGTGTTCTCGGGGTTGGTGACGGCCTGCCGCTTCGCGGGGCTGCCGACGAGGCGCTGGCCGTCCTTCGTGAACGCGACGACGGACGGCGTGGTGCGCCCGCCCTCCGCGTTCTCGACGACGGACGGCTCGCCGCCGTCCAGCACGGCCATGCACGAGTTGGTGGTTCCGAGATCGATGCCGATGACACGGCCCATGGCGATCCTCCGTGGGTTGAGGGGTCGGATGTGGGAATGCGGGCGCCGCGGGGAACGCGTGCGGCGCGTGCCCGCACTCTACAATCTCAGTGCCTCAATATCAAGTTATCTTTTTGCAAGGATTGACATCCCCGTGGGGGCCCGCGCAGACACGCGCCGCCGGACCGGCTAGGATCCGCCCATGCGCCGCGTCATCGCCGCCCTCGCGCTCGCCGCCGCGGCCCTGATGCTCGCGGCCGGGCCGGCCGCCGCGCAGAAGCAGCTGACCGCCAAGCAGGTCGCCACCGCGCTCCAGGCCCGCAACGCGTTCGTCCAGCCGGGGATCTCCCCCAAGCCCGACGCGGCCGCGCTGTCGGCGGTGGCCAAGGAGGCCACCTCCTTCTACCTCGTGGTCCTCAAGCGCCCGGTCAAGGGCGCCGCCAACGCGAAGGGGTCGGCGCGCCTGGTGCTCGAGGCGCTTGAGGCGTCCGACCCGAACGCGACCGTCGGCCTGATCGTCAAGGGCCGCCTCAACGGGGCGTCCCTGTCCTACCCGCAGGAGCGGATCCAGAAGGCGATCGCGGACACGGGCGCGACCGCGGCCACCGACCCCGTCGGGACGCTGACGAGCTACACGCAGGCGGTCACGAAGCCGAACATCGACGACGGGGCCGCCGGCCAGGACGCCGCCGGCGGCGGCACGCGCTGGTGGATGTGGGTGATCATCGCGCTCCTCGTCGGCGGCATCGCGCTCGTCGCCCTGCGCGTCCGCGCGCGCTCGCACGAGCAGCGCCGGCGCCGGCGCGGCGGCTCGATCTGGACCGCACGCGAGTTCCACGCCGACCGGCTCGAGGCCCTCGCCGCGCGGCACACCGGGCTGACCGAGGAGACCACCCGGGACATCGAGGACCCGGAGGCCTTGGAGCACCTGCAGACCGCGGGCGCGCGCATCCTCGCCCTGCGCCGGACCCTCTCCACCCTCGCCTCGCCGCGCGAGCTGCGCACCTTCGCCGGCGAGCTCGACGCCGTCGAGTGGGAGATCCTCTGGGTCGAGTACCGCCTCTCGGACCACGCCCCGCCCGCGCCGATCGCGCCCGGCTTCCCCGGCCTCTGCTTCTTCTCGCACGAGCACGGGCTCGGCACCGAGGCGATCGAGCTGCGCCGCCCGGACGGCACGGTGGCGACGGTCTACGTCAGCCCGGCCAACCGCCTCGCCCTCGAGCGCGGCGACGCCCCCGAGGTGTCGATGGTGCACGTCTCCTCCAAGATGGTGCCCTGGCCCGCCGCGCCCTCCTGGTACGGCGCCTACGGCTGGAACCCCGACGACCTGCCGGGCCTCGAGTACGAAGGCGAGCAGATCTGGGGCCTCGACGGGCCGGAGCGCGACGAGGACCCGTTCGCGGCCGGGGCCGCGGCCGCGGAGGCCACCATGGAGGGCGCCGAGGCGCCGGCCGCCCCCGCCACCCGCGAGGACGAGCTCGGCGAGACCGGCGAGCGCGCCGGCGGCTGGGAGCCGCCCGCCGACGAGGCGACGCTCGGCTCCGAGCCCACCATCGGCGACGAGCCGACCGTGGCCGAGGCCGAGCCCCCGCGGGGCCCGGCCGGCGACGACACCGGCTTCGAGGAGCTCGACGAGGCGGCGCCCGCCGGCCTCGTCGAGGACGCGGGCGAGGACGCGGCGGACGACCCGCTGCGGGCGCCCGCGCCGGGCGACGGCGAGGACACCATGGACGGGCGCGCGCCGGGCAGCGAGTCGACCGTCGAGTGGGACCCGTTCGACGGCGACGACCGGACGCGCTGAGCGTGGCCCACACCCGCTGGTACTGGGGCGTCGTCGTGCGCGTGGACGCGGCCCGCGACCTGCTCGAGGCGGCCGCCGCGGTCGCGGAGCGCGACGGCGAGGTGCGCGTGCAGGACCCCCGCACCGGCCACGTCACGCTCTTCTACGCGCCGCTGCGGGGACGCGGGGACGCCTCCGGGCTCGCCGAGCGCGCCCGCGACGCGGCCCGGTCCGCCGCCCCCTTCGACCTCGTCTGCGCGGGCTTCGGCGAGTTCGCGTCGCCCGAGCGGCCCGTCGCCTGGCTCGGGATCGCGGAGGGCTCGCACCACCTCGCCGACCTGCGGACCGCGCTCTGCGCCTGCGACGAGGACTGCCACCGCCACGCCTTCGTGCCGCACCTGACGCTCGCCTACGGCGAGGACCCGGACGCCTACGCGGCCGTGCGCGAGCCGCTCGCGCACCTCGTCGGCGACGTCCGCGTGACGGCCCGGATCGAGGAGCTGTGGGTCGCCGGCTTCCCGCAGAGCGGCCATCCTGCGCGCGACCTGCGCTACGTCGACCGCATCCCGCTCGGCGGATCCTGACCGGACCCCCGCGGACGCGTACACTTCCGCCACGGTGACGACGCGCCCGCCCCTGACCGACTCGTTCGACCGCCGCATCG
>CAIQOY010000384.1 GCA_903873565.1 uncultured Actinomycetes bacterium | reverse complement strand
GCGCGGGCGAGGGCGAGCGCGTCGGCGGAGGCGTCGACGCCGAGCACCTCGGCGTCGGGCCGCTCGTGCTTGACGGACAGCGCGATCGGCCCCGCGCCCGTGCCGACGTCCACGAGCCGCCCGCCGCGGGGCAGGAGCGCGAGGGCGACCTCGACCAGGGTCTCGGTCTCGGGGCGCGGCATCAGCGCCCGCGCATCGGTCTGCAGGGTCAGCCGCCGGAAGCCGACCTCGCCGACGATGTAGGCGACGGGCTCGAGGTCGGCGCGCCGGCGCAGGAGCGGCCGGATCGCGGCCAGCTCGTCCGCCGTCAGCGGCCGGTCGTGGTGCAGGTAGAGGTCGAGCCGCGGCATCCCGAGCGCGTGGCCGACCAGGAGCTCGGCGTCGAGCCGGGCGGTCGGGCTGCCCTTCGCCTCGAGGTAGGCGCTCGACAGGGCGAGCACGTCGCGGACCGTGCGGATCCCGTCCGGGAACGCCTCAGCCATCGGGCGCGGCCGCGGCCTCCAGCTGGGCGCGGTTCCAGTCGTCGCGCAGCGCCTCGGTGAAGGCGTCGAGCCCGCCGAGCAGGACCTGGTCGAGGTCGTGCGTCGTGAACTTGATGCGGTGGTCGGTGACGCGGCTCTGCGGGAAGTTGTAGGTGCGGATCTTCTCGGAGCGGGCGCCCGTGCCGATCTGCGAGGCGCGCGCCGCGCCGCGCTCGGCGTCGAGCCGCTCGCGCTCGGCCTCGTAGAGGCGGGCGCGCAGGATCTTCATGGCCCGCTCGCGGTTCTGCAGCTGCGAGCGCTCGTCCTGGCAGGCCACCACCACCCCGGTCGGCAGGTGCGTGATGCGGACCGCGGAGTCGGTGGTGTTGACGGACTGCCCGCCCGGGCCGGTCGAGCGGTAGACGTCGATCTTGAGGTCCTTCTGGTCGATCGTGATCTCGACCTCCTCGGCCTCGGGCAGCACGGCCACCGTCGCCGTCGAGGTGTGGATGCGGCCCTGCGCCTCCGTGGCGGGCACCCGCTGCACGCGGTGCACGCCCGACTCCCACTTGAAGGCGGAGTAGGCGCCGTCGCCCGTGATCTCGAACGAGACGTCGCGCAGCCCGCCCGCGTCCGAGGGGTCGGAGCTGAGCACCTGGTGCCGGTAGCCGAGCCGGTCGGCGTAGCCCGTCAGCATCCGGAACAGGTCGGCCGCGAACAGCGCCGCCTCGTCGCCGCCCGCGCCGGCGCGGATCTCGACGATCACGTTGCGCTCGTCGGCGGGGTCGCGCTCGAGCATCGCGATCCGCAGCGCCTCCTCGAGCTCGGGCAGCTCCGCGCGGGCCGCGGCCAGCTCCTCCTCGAGGTACGCGCGCACCTCCGGGTCGGCCTCGTCCCCGAGCGCCTCCTCGGCGTCGGCCGCGGTCTGCGTCGCCCGCCGCCAGGCCTGGGCGAGGGCGTGCGCGTCGGACAGCCGGCGGTGGCGGCGGCCCGCCTCGGCCAGGCGCTGGTGGTCCGAGAGGACCGCCGGGTCGGCGAGCTCCGCCTCCGCCTCGGCGAAGGCGCGCTCGATCTGGGCGACGAGGGGCTCCACGACGGCCAAGCCTACGCGGGCGGGGGCCCCGCGCGCCTCAGGCCATCACGTCGACGTCGGCCTCGGCGCGCCGCTGGCGGTTCGTCTCCTCGCGGGCCAGCACGGCGTCGAGGGCCGCCACCGCGACCTCGAGGTGCGCGTGGTCGGCGGGCCGCGTGGTCAGCCGCTGCAGGAGCAGGCCGGGCCAGAGCACGGCGTGGATCACGGGGTTGGCCCCGTAGCGGCCGGCGAGCCGGATCACCTCGTAGGCGATCCCCGCGATCACGGGCACGAGCAGGATCCTCGACAGGATCAGGAGCCACAGGTCGGGGCGGCCGACGAAGGCGAAGACGATGATCGCGATCACCATCACCCAGAGCAGGAACGCGGTGCCGCAGCGCAGGTGGATGCGCGAGTGGCGGGCCGCCGCCTCCGCGCTGCGCGGGTCCCCGGCCTCGAGCGCGTTGATCGCCATGTGCTCGGCCGCGTGGTACTGGAAGACGCGGCGCAGGTCGGGCAGGAGGGTCAGCACCACCAGGTAGCCGATGAACAGCGACACGCGGATCAGGCCCTCGAGCAGCACGAACAGGAACGTGCCCTCGACCGGCACGAGGCTGGCCACCACGCCGGGCACGACCTTGAAGAAGACGATCGAGAAGACGAGCGCCGCGCCGAGCGCGATCGCGATCTCCTTGCGGCCGAGCTCGGCCTCGCCCCCGCCCTCGCCGGCCTCGCCGTCGTGGTCGGAGGCCGACAGGCGCGCCGACACCGACAGCGCCTTCATCCCGATCACCAGCGACTCGCCCAGCGCCACCACGCCGCGGATCACGGGCCAGCGCAGGACCGGGCTGCGCAGGGCCACCGAGCGGGCGTCCTCCACCACGGTGGTGATGCGCCCGTCGGGCCGGCGCACGCTGACGGCCCACGCCGACGGCGTGCGCATCATCACGCCCTCGACGACGGCCTGGCCCCCGACGGCGGCTTTCACGGCGTCCCCCGGGGCCGGGCTAGCCGGCCTGGCCGGACTTCTTGGCGAGCCGCTTGTTGAAGCGCTCGACCCGGCCGCCGACGTCGATCAGCTTCTGGGTGCCCGTGTAGAAGGGGTGGCAGGCGGAGCAGATCTCGACGCCGTAGTCGCCCTTCGTGGAGCGCGTCTCGAACGTGTTCCCGCAGGTGCAGGTGATCGTGACGACGGGGTAGTCCGGATGCGTGTCGGCCTTCATCGGGCGCGAGCGTAGCAGGGGGCGGCGGGCCCCCGCGCCGCCTGCCGCCGCGGGGGCCCGCCGTCCGGTCGACCGGGAGGGGTCGGGTGCGGCGCCTGCGCGCCATCCCCGTGATTCAAGCATTGCTTTCGTGTTCTTGCAATTATGTGAGCATTGCTGTCAGTTTTTCCGGACAGCGCACCGGCGGTACTTGACTCCTGCTGTCGCAGATGGTTCGGTCGCCATACCAAACGAGCAGGAGGGGACTCGTGGCATCGCATCCGTCCGGTGAGCGCTTCACCGTCGAACTCGAGAAGGGCACCAACTGGTGGGGCGCCTTCGTGATCGGCCTGGCCGGGACCATCCTGGTCATCGGCCTCGCAGGCTACGCGCTCCTGGCCCTGGGCGGCGTGGCGATCACGCTGTTCGTGGTCCTGACCCTGGTCGGCGTGTTCCTCTGCTTCTGCCTCGCCGAGCTCGGGGCGGCCTTCCCCGACCGCGCGGGCGGATTGCCCTCGTACGCCTTCGAGACCTTCAAGCCGTGGGGCGACACGGCCTCCGAGCACATCGGCGGCCTCAGCTCGTGGGCCTACTGGCTCGGGTGGTTCACCGTGGCGCCGATCAACGCCTACCTCGCCGCGCTCTACATCACCGACCTGTTCGGGATCCCCCTCGGCGGCACCTACGGCCCGATCTCCGACAAGTTCGGCTCGGCCTGGTCGGTCGGGGTCCTGGTCACCGCCGCGGTGATCCTGGTCGCGATGTTCATCCCGGGCTGGCTCGGCATCCGCCTCGGCGCCACCTTCGCGACCATCCTCGGCATCGGCTCGATCATCCCGCTGGTCCTGATCGTCGTGATGCCCTTCCTCCAGCCCTCGACGATCGACTTCGGCAACGTCACGCCCTTCACCCTCCCCGAGGGCGTGACCGGCTCCTGGCAGCTGATCCTCGGCTGGGCCTTCATCTTCGTCTGGACCGTATGGGCGATGGAGGCGGCCGCCTGCTACGTGGGCGAGTGCCGCAACCCCGAGCGCGACGCGAAGATCGCGATGACCGCCGAGGGCCTGTTCGGCCTCTTCATCTACGTCACCCTGCCCCTGATGCTGCTGGCCGTGCTCGGCTCGGTCGGCATCCAGGAGCTCGGCTCGGGCGACGCCAACGTGATCTTCCTCGCCTACGTCGACAAGATCTGGGGCGCCAGCGAGTTCTGGAAGTGGTTCGTCGGCCTGGCGCTGATCCTGGCCCTGCTCCTGAGCGTGCTCAACGCCCTGATCGGGGCCTCGCGCGGGCTCTGGCAGAACTCGGTCGACGGCGTCATCCCGCGGGTCTTCGGGCGCACCAACAGCCACGGCTCGCCGAGCACGGCGATCATCCTCAGCCTGGTCGCCTCGCTGCTCGTGCTGCTGGTCGGCTCGCCGCTGCAGATCTACATCTTCAGCAACATGGGCTACCTGTTCGCCCTCGCCGTCGCCATGATCGGCTTCGGGGTCTTCCGCATGAAGCGCGACGACTTCCCGCGGCCGTTCAAGATGCCGGCCTGGATGGGCCCGGTGGCGATCGTGTTCGGCGTGCTCGGCCTGGTCCTGTGGCTCGTCGGCGGCTACTTCGCCGCCGACTACGCCGTCGGCGCGGGCTACCGCTGGCTGTTCTGGGTCGGCCTGATCCTGCTCGCCCTCTACGTGCCGCTGCACCTCTGGCGGCGCGCCGAGGACAAGCGGACGGGCGCCCCGACGCCGCACCACACCGACCACCCGCACGGCTAGGCGATGCAGCTGCTGCGCCGTCGGCGCCGGTGGGACCCCCAGCCCACCGAGCCCTGCGCGGTGCTCCTGGCCACCGACGGCCGGACCGACTTCTCCCCCCGGTCGATCGCCACGGCGATCGACCGGGCCGGGGGCGGCAAGGTCGCGGTGGCCACGATCGCCCGCATCTACGGCACCCAGTTCGGCCTGCCCAACCCGGGCCTGTTGCCGACCAAGCAGGAGCTCGCCGAGCGTGACGGCTGGGTCGACGGCGCGATCCGCGCGCTGCAGCGGGCCGGCCTCGCGGCCGACGGCCAGATCGCCTCGACGCGCAAGCCGACCAAGACCCTGGCCCGGATCGCCCGGGCCCGCGGCGTCCGGTGCGTCGTGATCGACGAGACCCAGTACGGCGGGTGGCGGCGCTTCGTCGAGGGCGACACCGGCACGGAGCTCGCCAAGCGCCTGCGCGGCGACGGCATCGAGGTCGTCGTCGTGCCCCGGGAGGAGCCGTGAAGCAGGGCTTCCACCCGGTCAAAGGTTCGACTAGCATGCCTTTCCACGGCGCCCCGGCGCCGCGGAGGACACCCGACACGGAGGAGAGGAGAGACGGTGGCCGCTAACCCCAGGAACCGCGAGGAGGTCCGCCGGCGCGCCAAGGCCGACGGCATCGACTTCTACTTCGCGCAGTTCGTCGACATGCACGGCAAGCCGAGCGCCAAGCTCGTGCCGGCCCAGCGCCTCGACATGCTGTTCGACGACGGCGCCGGCTTCGCCGGGTTCGCCGCCGGCCCGATCGGCCACACGCCGGCCTCGCCGGACATCGCCGCGATGCCCGACCCCGAGTCGTACACGCCGGTGCCGTTCAAGCCGGGCCTCGCCCGCTTCGCGTGCGACATCACGGTCGACGGCGAGCCGTACAACTACTGCCCGCGCACGATCCTCAAGAACGCGCTGGCCCGGGCCGAGAAGCTCGGCTACCGGCTCAAGATGGGCATGGAGCTCGAGTTCTTCCTGCTCAAGGAGCGCGACGGCCGGATCGTCCTCGCCGACGACCTCGACACGATGGAGCAGCCCTGTTACGACATCAAGGGCCTGACCCGGTCGTACGACTTCATCTCCCAGCTGTCGAAGAACCTGAACGCGCTCGGCTGGGGCAACTACGCAAACGACCACGAGGACGCCAACGGGCAGTTCGAGCTCAACTTCGAGTACGACGACGCCCTGCGCACCGCCGACAAGGCGATCTTCTTCCGCTACATGGTCCACGCGATGGCGCAGGAGCGGGGCCTCCTGACCACGTTCATGCCGAAGCCCTTCTCGCACCTGACGGGCAACGGCGGCCACCTGCACATCTCGCTGTGGGACAAGACCGGCAAGAAGAACCTCTTCGAGGACCCGAAGGACCCGCGCGGCCTCGGCCTCTCGAAGCTGGCCTACAGCTTCCTGGGCGGGATCATCGACCACATGGAGGGCCTCACCGCCCTGTTCGCGCCGACCGTCAACTCGTACAAGCGGATGGGCGTCGGCGCCCCCACCTCGGGCGCCACCTGGGCCCCCGCGTACGCCACCTACGGCATGAACAACCGCACCCAGGCGATCCGCATCCCGGCGCCCGGGCGGATCGAGATCCGCGCGGTCGACGGCTCCGCCAACCCGTACCTGGCCGCCGCGTCGCTGCTCGCCGCCGGCGTCGAGGGCATCGCCGCGAAGGCCAACCCGGGCGAGCCGAACCTCGACAACCTGTACGAGCTGTCGCCCGACCAGATCCGCCGCAAGCGCATCAAGACGCTGCCGGCGAACCTGCTCGACGCCACCCGCGCCGCCGAGAAGGACAAGGTGCTGCGCGACTGGCTCGGCGCGATGGACGGCCGCCCGTACCTCGACTACTTCGCCGAGGTCAAGAAGGCCGAGTGGCAGGAGTACCACACCCAGGTCGCCGACTGGGAGCTGAAGCGCTACCTGACCCTCTTCTAGGGGGTCGCCGCGGGGGGTGGCCGGCGCATGTGCGCGCCGGCCACCCCCTGCCTCTCCGTCATGTGCGCGCGGCGCATGACGGGATGCCGCTCCTGCGGTAGCCTTCCGCGTAGGAAACGGGGCGCGCCGCGTCGCCGAGGGGATCCGCACAGCCAGGAGGAGTTGCCGTCATGGCAGTAGCAGTGGAGAGCGCGAAGGCCGGGCTCGACCCGATGTTCAACCCGGACTGGTTCCTGACCGACGAGCAGCGGGCGCTGCGCGAGCAGCTGATCGAGATCTGCGAGAAGGAGATCCGGCCGCACGCCGCCGAGAACGACGCCAACCTCACGTTCCCCCGGGCGAGCCTCGAGGCGCTCGGCCCGTTCCTCGGCGTCACCCTCCCCAAGGAGTGGGGCGGCCTCGGCCAGGGCCACGCGATGCTCGTGGCCACGACGGAGACGATCGCGCGCTACGGCTGCGCGTCCACGGCCATGTGCTACACGATGCACATGGGCGCCGTCGAGGCCCTGCGCCTGACCGCGTCGGAGTGGCAGATCGAGAACGTCCTCAAGAAGGTCGTCTCCGACAAGCTGATCGGCACCCTCTCCTACTCCGACCCGGAGACCGGCTCGCACTTCTGGTACCCGATCTCGTCGGGCGCCCGCAAGGTCGAGGGCGGCTACGAGGTCCTCAAGAAGGCCTCCTGGACCACCTCGGGCGGCTTCGCCGACTGGTACGTCCTGCAGACCACCTCGCCGGACTTCAAGGAGTACTCCGACCTGACCTGCTGGCTGGCCTTCGCCGACGAGGTCGAGGCCGGCAGCGCCGAGTGGGACGCGATGGGCCTGCGCGGCAACCAGTCCGGCTCGCTGCTCCTCGACTGGAAGCTGCTCCCCGAGGAGCGGATGGTGGGCGCGATCGGCGACGGCGCCTGGTCGAACGACGAGGCCGTCGACCCGTTCTTCCTGATCTCCTCGAGCGCCTGCTGGAACGGCATCTCGCTCGGCGCGATCGACATCTGCATCCAGCACACCACCCGCAAGGTCCACAAGGACGTCGGCATGCGCGTCTGCGACTACCCGACGATCCAGGACTCGGTCGGCGAGGCGATCATCGACACGAACGCCGTCCGCTGCATGGACTACTCGATCGCGGCCGCGATGGACGCCGTCACCGACAACGGCCAGCGCACCCTCGAGCAGTCCGAGTACGCCCGCGGCAACTTCCTGCACTGGCTCTGGCAGCTGAAGTTCGCGGCGGCGAAGAACGTCGGCAACGTGGTCGACGAGATGCTGCACTCCACGGGCGGCACGGCGTACAAGAAGTCGCCGCTGCAGCTCGAGCGCTACGTCCGCGACGGCAAGGCCGGCTGGGTGATGGGCCCGACGAACGAGGTCCTGCGCCAGTTCGTCGGCAAGACCGCCCTGCTGGGCATGGAGTCGCTCGACTACTGGAACCAGGTGGTCAACGAGCGCGCGATCAAGAACGAGACCAAGAAGATGACGGCCGAGCAGAAGAAGGCGCTCGCCGAGGAGCTGCTCGCCGAGGCCAACCAGGCCTAGGCGGAAGGCGCGACCGGGCCCCGCGGGGCCGTCCTCCGGGGCGGCGCCGCGGGGCCCTTCGCATGCCCGGGGCCGGGATCGGCGGCTCCCACCGCGACTCCGCCAAACTACCTAAAATAGATTGTCTTTTGGGTAGTTTAGTGTAGGCTTGGCGCATGCGGAGCTTCGTCGACATCGAACGCAGCCTCGGCGGGCAGCCGCCCCGGATCGGCGCGCTCCTGGCCCGCATCGACGCCGGGCGCGGACGCGAGGGGCTCCACGCGGACCAGGTCCCGGAGCTCCTGCGCTCGCTGGCCGGGCAGTCGCGCGTCGAGTCGATCGACGCCTCCAGCGCGATCGAGGGGATCGTCGTCGATCCCGCGCGGCGCGACCGCCTCGCCGACCCCACCGCCGCCGTGCGGCTGCGCGACCAGGACGAGCGCGAGTTCGCGGGCTACCGCGACGCGCTCGGGGGCGTCCTCGCCGCGACGCCGCCCGAGCGGATGGGCGTCCCCCTGATCCTCGCCGTCCACCGCGACCTGTTCCGCCACTGCGAGGTGCCGGGCGGTGCCCTCAAGACCGCCGACAACCGCATCGTCGAGCGCGACGCCGACGGCATCGCGACCGTCATCTTCAAGCCGCCGCCGTGGACCGAGGCGGAGATGCTGCTGCGCGAGCTCGTCGACCGCTACAACGAGGCCCTCGACCGGGACGCGGCGCATCCCGTGATCCTGATCGGCGCGTTCGTGCTCGACTTCCTCGCCATCCACCCGCTGGCCGACGGCAACGGGCGCGTCTCACGCATCCTGACGACGCAGGCGCTCCTCGAGCGGGGCTACGGGATCGCCCGCTACGTCAGCGTGGAGCAGCGGATCCTCGACACCAAGGACGCGTACTACGAGGCCCTGCGCCGCTCGCAGTCCGGCTGGCATGACGGCGCGCACACGATCTGGCCGTGGATCGCCTACCTCGTGCAGACCCTCGCGGATGCGTACGCCGTCTTCGAGGACCGCGTCGCGGCCGAGCGGGCCGGGCCGCGCCGGTTGACGAAGCAGGAGCGCGTGCGGATCCACGTCCTGGACCATGCGCCGCCGGCGTTCACGATCGCGCAGCTGCGCACCGCGCTGCCGGGCATCAGCGACCAGACGATCCGCCTGGTCCTCGCCGAGCTGCGCGCGGAGGGGGCCGTCGCCCCCGACGGCAGCGGCCGCAGCGCGACCTGGGCCCGACTCGGCGGCTGACGCCTACACCACGATCCAGAACCCGATCGCCTGGTCCTCGTCGAGGTTCTTCCAGTCGGCGACGCCCGTGCCCTGCGCGACGAGCGCCTCGCCCTCGCGGATGACCGGCGTCGAGCCGTCCGTCATCGT
>CAIQOY010000383.1 GCA_903873565.1 uncultured Actinomycetes bacterium | reverse complement strand
GGTGGGTGTTCTGGGCCGTGCCGGCGATCGGCGCGGCGCGGCGCACCCGGTCGGGGTAGCGGACCGCCCACTCCCAGGTCTGCTGGGCGCCCATCGAGCCGCCCACCACCAGCGCCAGCTCCTCGACGCCGAAGCGCTCCCGCAGCAGCCGCTCCTGGGCGCGCACGTCGTCGCCGATCCGCACCTTCGGGAAGTCCGGCCCCGCGTGGGGGCCGTCGACCGTGTGCGGCGAGGTGGAGAGGCCGTTGCCGATCTGGTTGGCCACCACGATGAACCACCGCGACGGGTCGAGCGCCCGCTCGGGCCCGATGTAGACCCGGTTCATCACCTCGTGGGTGCCCGAGTACCAGGTCGGCACGAGGATGCAGTTGTCCCGGGCGGCGTTGAGCTCGCCGTGCGTCGAGATCGCGAGCTCGAGGTCGGGGATGACGCCACCCTGCTCGAGCTCGAAGTCGCCGAGCCCGACCAGCTCGTACGGCCCGTGGAACTCCTCGGTGTAGAACGGGTTCGCGATCGCCATCGCCCGCGGCCTCCTCTCCTGTCGGCGATTCTAGGGGGCGGTCGGCGGGCGCGCCCGGTCGGCGCGTCCGCGCGTGCCTCCGGTCAGACCCGGTGCGTGCCCCGTGCGACTGCGCGCAGCCCCGGCGCCGATCCGCCACGAACGCGGGCGTCGCCGGCGGACCGGTCGGCGGCACGATCGGGCCGTGGCCGACGCCGCCTCCCCACCGACCATGACCGCCCGCGCGGCCGCGGGGTGCGATCCGGCCCCGCAGTCGTTGTATCTTGTTCCCGAACATGGAACAATGCGCTATGCTGGGGTCATGCTCCGCGGCGACGACGTGATCGTGCTGCTCGACCTGCTCGGCGTCGACGACCGCCCGACCGTGCGGGTCATCGCCGCGCGCACCGGGCTGCCACTCGCCACGGTGCACCGGGCGCTCGGCCGCCTCGCCGCCGCGCGGCTGGTCGACGACGCGCGCCGGCCCGTACGGGCCAACGTCGCGGAGTTCCTCGCCCACGCCCTGCGCTACCTGCTGCCCGCCGTGCCCGGCGGCGAGGTGCGCGGCACGCCGACCGCGTGGGCGGCAGCGCCCCTCGCGGCCGAGATCGCCGCCGACGATCCGCTGCCGCCGGTCTGGCCCGACCCCGACGGGGGCGTCCGCGGCCTGGCCGTGGCGCCCCTGCACCCGGCGGTCGTGCGCGCCGCGCGGACGAATCCCGAGCTCGCCGCCCGCCTCGCGCTGGTCGATGCGATCCGGATCGGCGACGCGCGGGTGCGGGGAGTGGCCACGCGCCTCCTGCTCGCACGCACCGGCCTCGCGGGGTGAGCGTCGCGCTGCTCGAGCGGGCGGCTGCGGAGCTCGGCCCCCTGGTCGACGAGGTCGTGTTCATCGGCGCGGCGGTGCTGCCGCTGCTCCTGACCGATCCCGCGGCGCCGGTCCCGCGCGCCACCGTCGACGTCGACCTGGCGCTCGCCGTCCGCACCCGGCGGGAGCTGCGCGCGTTCGAGCGGCGCCTCGAGTCCGCGGGGTTCGCGCCGGACGCGGCCTCGGGGGTGATCTGCCGCTGGCGCGGGGCGAGCGGACTCGTGGTCGACGCGATTCCCGCCGAGCCGTCGGTGCTCGGGTTCGGCAGCCCCTGGTTGGCAGCCGCGGTGGCCGCGCCGGACCCGCGGCGGCTGCCGGGCGGCGCGACGATCAGGGTGATCTCCGCGGTGCTCTTCCTCGCCGCGAAGCTCGACGCCTTCGCCGACCGGGGAGCCGGCGACCACCTCGGAAGCCGTGACTTCGCCGACGCCGTGGCGCTGATCGACGGGCGACCGCAGCTGGTCGAGGAGGTCTCAGGGGCGGAGCCGGCGCTGCGTTCGCATCTCGCGCTCCACGCCCGCGCCCTGCTCGCCGACGCCGATGCCCGTCAGGGCCTCCACGGCGCGCTCGCGCCCGATGCCGCGAGCCAGGCCCGCGTGGATCGGGTGATCGTGCCGGCGCTCGAGCGGGTTGCGGCGTCGGCGCCGTGATGCCGGCGTCGCGGTCGCCTTCGCGCGTGGCGTGGCTCGACCGATCAGTCCCCGTGCACGAGGTCGGCCGCCTCGCGCTCGAGGTCGCCCTCGTGGATGTAGCGCTCGCGCGGGTCGAAGAGCTCGCGGCCGGCCAGGTAGCCCTCGTAGATCGCGTGGTCGAGCTTGCGCACGGCGACGCAGTCGCCGACCCGGTGCACGTTCGGGCGGCTGGCGGC
>CAIQOY010000382.1 GCA_903873565.1 uncultured Actinomycetes bacterium | reverse complement strand
GAGGTCTGCGCCGTGTAGGTCGCCGAGGCGACGACCGCCATCGGGATCCACGTCTGGGCGTTGACCTGGTTCAGCCACGTCGCGGTCGGGCTGCGCCCGTTGAGGACGTTCGCGGAGTCGGTGAAGGAGCAGAATGCGTACGCGTTGACGTTCATGAGCGTCGCCGTGACGGAGGCCTGGATGACGTACTGGCCGGGCGGCACGGTGACGGTGAGGAGGTTCACCTGCTTGCCGTCCGTGGTCCACACCGTGGCGGCGCGCCCGGCCCGCCCGCTCGCGTGGGCCACGTAGGCGTGGTTCCGGTGCTTGCGCATGAGGTGCTCGGAATTCAGCGACCCCTCCCTGATGTCGCGCCCGGTGATCGACCCGTCCTTGATGTCGGCCCCCGTGATCAGCAGCTGCGCGCCGACGGTCGTGGCCGACGCGGCGAACGCGACGACGGCGACGAGGGCGACGACGAGGGGCCAGCGCACGCGCGCCAGTGTAGGCAGGCCCGTCGGCACGGGCAAGCGGCGCCTCAGAGGCTCTCGGCGACCGCCCGCTCGAGCACGAGCGCCGGCGGCATCCGCGACATGCCCTTGAGCGCGGCGTCGGCCTCGTGCATGCGGCTGAGCGCGCGGCTGGCGTCGGCCGGCGACCAGACGCCGAGCGCGGCCAGCATCTTGCCGGCCCGGAACGGCGCCACCCCGAGCTCCTTGGCGAGGGCCTCGCGGGACGGGCGCCCCTGCTCCCCCAGCTCCACCGTGCGCCGCACGAGCTCGACGTGGCGGGTCAGCTGGGGCAGCACGCGGTGGGGCTCGGCATCGCCGGCCATCAGCCGGCTGAGCTCGCCGATCGCGCCACGGCGGTCGCGCTCCGTCACGCAGTCGAGGAGCGCCCACGGCGCGTCGTCGTGGCGGGCCGCCACCATCGCCTCGACGAGCCCGACGTCGACCGGGCCGTCGGGGCCGTAGGTCGACAGCTTCTCCAGCTCGCGGGTGATCTCGTCGGGGCGGTCGCCGAGCAGGTCGGTGAAGCGAGCCATCGCCTCCGGATCGAAGGCGAGCCCGACCCGCTCGGCCTCCTGCCGGGCGAAGGCCGCGCTCTTGGGCGCGTCGAAGCGCAGCACGGACTCCTTGCCCCCGGCCTTGCGGACCGCCTTCAGGAGCGGGTCGTCGTCGGGCCAGACCGGCTTGCGCGGGTCGGCGGGGGCGTCGGCGATCAGGAGCAGCACGGTGCCGGGGCTCGGGTCCTGCAGGTACGCCACGACGGGATCGAGCCGGCCGGCCCGGCGCGGCTTGACCCAGGCGTCGATGCCCTCGACCACGACGAGGCGGTCGCTCGCGAACAGCCCCTGCTGGGCGCACAGGAGCGCCACGTCCTGCGGGTCGGTCTCGGACGCGAGCAGCAGCTCGAGCGCGTCAGCGGGGAAGCGCCCGCGCAGCCGCTCGGCGGCGCGCCGCACCTTGCCGCGGTCCGTGCCCATCAGCAGGTAGGCGGGGCTGAGGGGCTGGGCGGCCACGGCCGGATCCTACCCGCCGCGCCGCGGCGAGGCAGGCCGCCGCGGCCAGCACGGCGACCGCCCAGCCGGGCACCGCGGCGCCGATCGCAGCGCCCAGACGCGCGCACAGCACGATCCACGCGGCGGGCCACTGCGCGCACCACGCGAGCCCGTGCGCGGCAGCGGGTGCGAGGGGCTCCACGGCCACCGCGGCGAGCGCCGTCCAGAGGACCAGCGGCACGGCCGGGGCCGCGGCGAGGTTGGCCGGCACCGACGCGGCGAGCGCCACCTGCCCGAAGTGCCACCAGCTGATCGGCGCCGTGGCCAGGGTCGCGGCGCCGGTCACGGCGGCGGCGGCGACGACGACGTGCGGCAGGCGCGTCGCGGCCGCCAGGGCGCGCGTGCGCCGGGCCACGAGCAGGATCCCCGCCACGGCGGCGAACGACAGCTGCAGGCCCGGGTCGAACAGGCTGTGGGGGTTCCAGACCAGGAGCCCGGCGGCGCCGAGGCCGAGCGCGCGCCAGGCGGCGCGCGGCCGGCCGGCCAGGATCGCGAGGCAGCCGGCGGCCCCGGCGATCCCCGCCCGCACGACGCTCGGGTCGGGTCCCACGATCGCCACGTAGACGACGATCGCGGCGAGCGCCGCGGCGAGGGCGTGGCGCCGGCTCCCGCCGAGCGCCCAGGCGGCGAGCACGACGAGGGCGACGAGCAGCGCGACGTTGCCGCCCGACACCGCCATCAGGTGCGCGAGGCCCGACGCGCGCAGGTCGGCGACGGCGCGCGCCGAGAGGCCCGCGTCGGCGCCGAAGGCGAGCCCCCGCACCACCGCCCCGGGATCGCCCGGACCGGCGCCGGCCAGCGCGCCGAGGGCCCGCAGCCGCAGCCGGTCGGCGATCCCCCACGCCCCGCCGCGCAGGCCGACCGCCTCGTAGCGGCGCACCCGCAGCACGGCGTGGACGCCCTGCCGCGCCAGCCATGTCGCCTCGTCGAACCCGTCGTCCGCCGGCCGCGGCCGCACGAGGCGCCCCTCGACCCGCAGCACCGCGCCGCGCGGCGGCGGCGACGCGGACTCGAGGCGCAGCAGCACCGGCCCGCCGCCCGCCAGCGTGCCGACGGCGAGGCGCAGGCGGCCCGTGCCGCGCCAGGCCTCCCCCACCGTCGCCCGGCCGTCCACCACCTCGCTGCCGATGCGGCCCGCTAGCGGGTCGCGGGCGAGCGCCTCCAGCCGCGCGGCCCCGACG
>CAIQOY010000381.1 GCA_903873565.1 uncultured Actinomycetes bacterium | reverse complement strand
GGCGACGGCGACCGCGGACGGCGGCGACCGCGGGGTGCGGATCGGGCGCCACCGGCTGGCGCTGCCCGTCGCCGCGCGGGCGACGGCCGTGGCCCGCGTCGACCCCGACGGCCGCCGCATCGCGGTGATCGCGCCCTGAGCGGCCCCGCCCGCGGACTACGATGCGCCGCATGGGCACGGGCGTCGACCTGATCCGCGAGCGCGCGCGCACGCTGCCCGAGGAGCCGGGCGTCTACGTCTTCCGCGGCGAGGACGGCGAGGTCCTCTACGTGGGCAAGGCCAAGGCGCTGCGCCGCCGCGTGGGCTCGTACGCCCGCCCCGACCGCGGCCTCGAGCGGCGCACGGCCGAGCTCGTGCTGCGCGTGCGCGAGGTCGACGTGACGGTGACGGCCACGGAGACCGAGGCGCTGCTCCTCGAGCAGACGCTGGTCAAGCAGCACCGGCCGCCGTTCAACGTGCGCCTGCGCGACGACAAGTCGTACCCGATGATCGTGGTCACCGAGGGCGAGGCCTACCCGCGCGTGATGTTCACGCGGCGCGGCAACCGCTCCACGGGGCGGCTGTTCGGGCCGTACCCGAGCGCGCGCAAGGTACGCGAGACGCTCGACATCCTCGGCCGCGTGTTCCCCTACCGCCCCTGCGAGGGGCCGACGCCGGGGCGGCGCTCGGGCTCGCCCTGCCTCGACCTGCACATCGGCCGCTGCCTCGCCCCCTGCGTCGGACGGGTCTCGGAGGAGGAGTACGGGCGCCTGATCGACGACGTCGTGCGCTTCCTCGAGGGCGACACCCGCACGATCGCCCGCCAGCTCGAGGGCGAGATGCGCGCCGCCGCCGCCGAGCAGCGCTACGAGGACGCGGCCCGCGCCCGCAATCGGCTGTCCGCGGTGCGGATGCTCGACGAGCAGCAGCTCGTCGACCGCGCTGACGCGGGCGACGGCGACGTGCTCGGCATCGCCCTCGGCGAGGACACCGCCGTCGTCCACATCTGGCCGCAGCGGGGCGGTCGGCTCGCGGAGCGCGTCGAGTTCGTCTTCGACAACGCCCGCGCCGCCGACGCCGACGACGTGGTCGAGGCCGCGCTCGACGAGCGCTACGGCGGCGGGGCCGCGGTGCCGCCGCTGGTGATCGCCCCGCCGGGGCTCGCGCGGCGCGCGGAGCTGGCGGCGCTGCTGACCGAGCGGCGGGGCAGCGCGGTCGAGGTGCGGACGCCGATGCGCGGCGAGTGGCGGCGCCTGCGCGAGCTCGCCCAGCGCAACGCGGAGCTCGCGCTGGAGGGCGTGCGGCTGCAGGACGACCGCGCCCGCACGCGCGGGGCGGACGCCCTCGAGGAGCTGCGCGAGCGGCTCGGGCTCGAGGCGCTGCCGCGCCGCATCGAGTGCTACGACGTCTCGACGCTCGGGGGCGAGAGCCAGTACGCCTCGATGGCGGTGATGCTGGACGGGGTGCCGCGCACCGACCAGTACCGCAGCTTCGGGATCCGCCACGGCCGGCTCGACGACTTCGCGTCGATGGGGGAGGCGATCGACCGGCGTTTCACCCGCCTGGCCGCGCAGGACGACGACCCGTCCTTCGGCTCCGCGCCGGACCTCGTCGTGATCGACGGCGGCAAGGGCCAGCTGAACGCGGCCGTGGCCGCCATGACGCGGGCCGAGGCCCCGCGCACCGCGATCGTCGGCCTCGCCAAGCGCGAGGAGGAGGTCTGGCTGCCCGGGCGCGGGCGGCCCGTGGTGCTCGACCCGAACGCCCCGGCGCTCCTGCTCCTGCGCCAGATCCGCGACGAGGCGCACCGCTTCGCCGTGCGCCAGAGCCGCCGCGACCGCACCAACCAGGCCACCCGCTCCGCGCTCGAGGAGCTGCCGGGCGTGGGGCCGGCGCGCCGCCGCGCCCTGCTCGACCACTTCGGATCGGTGGAGGCCCTGATGGCGGCCTCGCCGGGCGAGATCGAGGCGGTGCCGGGCCTGCCGGCCAAGACCGCCCACGCCATCCACGCCGCGCTGCACCGGATCGGCGGCCCGGCCCCGAGCGGCACGCGCGGCGGGCGGCGGCGGCTGCCGGAGGCGACCCGGTGATCGCCTGCGTCTACGAGGCCCCGGGGTGGGGCACGGGGTCGCTCCTGGTCGAGGACGGGCGGGTCGTCGACCACGACGAGCCGGCGCCCGCGGGCCGTCCGGCGGCGCGGGCCGGGGCGGATCCGGCCGCGCAGGCGCTGGCCGAGCGGCTGGCCGCCTACTACGCCGGCGCCCCCGACGACTTCGCGGACCTCGACCTCGAGGCGGCCTGGGACTGGCACGGGATCCCGGAGGACGAGCGCCGGCTCCTGCGCGCCGTGCGGGCGATCCCGCGCGGCGAGACCGCGTCCTACGCGGAGGTCGCGCGGATGGCCGGCCGGCCGCGCAGCTGGCGGGCCGCGGGCGCGGCCTGCGCGCACGGCCCGCTGAGCGTGCTCGTCCCGTACCATCGCGTCATCAGGGCGGACGGGAGCATCGGCGGGTACGGCGCGCTCGGCGACGAGCGCAAGCGGCGCCTCCTGGCGCTGGAGGGCGCGCGTGCGCGCTGAGCCCCGCATCGTCTGCCTCGGCGGCGGCACGGGCCTGTCGACGGTGCTGCGCG
Organism: uncultured Actinomycetes bacterium; assembly: GCA_903873565.1. Classification (GTDB taxonomy): domain Bacteria; phylum Actinomycetota; class Thermoleophilia; order Gaiellales; family F1-60-MAGs149; genus F1-60-MAGs149. The sequence goes on along the minus strand of CAIQOY010000381.1, from coordinate 295 downwards.
GCCTCAAGCTGGCCGGCGCCCACCCGACGGCGATCGTGACGCTGACCGACGACGGCGGCTCCTCCGGGCGCCTGCGCCGCGACCTCGGGATGCCGCCGCCCGGCGACGTGCGCAACTGCCTGGTCGCCCTAGCCGACGACGAGTCGGTCCTCGCGGAGGTCTTCCAGCACCGCTTCGACCGCGGCGACCTCGAGGGCCACTCGCTCGGCAACCTCGTGCTCGCGGCGCTGACCGAGGTGGCGGGCTCCTTCGACGCCGCGGTGGCCCTGTCGAGCCACGTGCTCGCGATCTCCGG
>CAIQOY010000380.1 GCA_903873565.1 uncultured Actinomycetes bacterium | reverse complement strand
GCGGCCGCATGGCCGAGCACGTGCTGGTCTCCGTCGGCGTCGGCCCCGCCATCGAGCAGGGCATCGGCCTGATGTGCAAGGGCGGCGAGACGATCATCGTCGGGATGCCGCCGAGCGGCGTGACCACCACATTCGACCCGTCGTGGATCGCCGCCGACTCGCAGCGCATCGTCGGCAGCAAGATGGGCTCCGCGCAGGTGCCCGTCGACATCCCGCAGCTGGTCGGCCTCTACCGCGGCGGCCGCCTCAAGCTCGACGAGCTGGTCACCCGGCGCTACCCGCTCGAGGAGATCAACGAGGCCGTCGCCGCCGTCAAGCGCGGCGAGGCGCTGCGCAACGTGGTGGTGTTCTGATGAAGGTCGCCTCCTGGGAGACGTTCGTCGTCGGCAACCCGCCGCCGCACGAGGGCGGCAACTACTTCATCTTCGTGAAGATCGTCACCGACGACGGGATCGTCGGCTACGGCGAGTGCTACGTCGCCACCTTCGGGCCCGACGTGATCGCGAAGTGCATCGACGACATGATGGAGCGGCGCATCGTCGGGATGGACCCGCACCGGATCGAGACGATGTGGCGCGAGGTCTACGGCGCCGGCTTCAACTTCCGGCCGGACGTCACCTCGATGGGCGTCTTCAGCGGCATCGAGATGGCCCTCTGGGACATCATCGGCAAGTCCGCCGGCAAGCCCGTCTACGACCTGCTCGGCGGGCGCGTCCGCGAGCGGCTGCGCTCGTACACCTACCTCTACGAGGAGCCGGGCGACCCCGTCGACGTCTACCACGACCCGGACCTCTCGACCCAGCGCGCCGTCGAGGCGGTCGAGGCCGGCTTCACCGCGGTCAAGTTCGACCCGGCCGGCCGCTACTCGACGCTCGACCCGCGCAACCCCTCGGTCGAGGCCCTCGAGCGCTGCGAGCGCTTCGTGCGCCAGATCCGCGAGGCCGTCGGCCCCGGCGTGGACATGCTGTTCGGCACGCACGGGCAGTTCACGACCTCGGGTGCGATCCGGATGGCGAAGCGGCTCGAGCCGTACGAGCCCCTCTGGTTCGAGGAGCCGACGCCGCCCGACATGCCGGAGGAGATGGCCAAGGTCGCGCACGCCACCTCGATCCCGATCGCCACGGGCGAGCGGCTGACCACGAAGTACGAGTTCGCCCGCGTCCTGCGCACGGGCGCCGCCTCGATCCTGCAGATGAACCTCGGCCGCGTCGGCGGCATCCTCGAGGCCAAGAAGATCGCCGGCATGGCCGAGACGCACTACGCGCAGATCGCGCCGCACCTCTACTGCGGCCCGCTCGTCGGCGCGGCCAACGTGCAGATCGCCGCCTGCTCCCCGAACTTCCTGATCCTCGAGTCGATCCGCGACTGGGGCGGCTTCCACGCCGAGATCCTGAAGACCAAGATGGGCTTCGAGGACGGCCACGTGATCATCCCGACGGCGCCCGGGCTCGGCGTCGAGCTCGACGAGGACGTCGCGCGCGCCAACCCCTACACCGGCACGGCCCTGCACCTCAACCCGGTGTACGGCGAGCTCCGGGAGGAGCACTACCCATGAGGATCGCCTACATCGGCCTCGGCGCGCTCGGCGCCCCGATCGCCATGAACCTGCTGCGCGCCGGGCACGAGCTGGCCGTCACCGACCTCAACCGGGCGAACGGCGACGAGCTGGTCGCCGCGGGCGCCCGCTGGGCCGACGACCCCGCTGACGCCGCCGCGGGCGCGGACGTGGCCTTCACCTGCCTGCCCTCCACGCGGGCGATCGAGACCGTCGTCCTCGGCGAGCGCGGCCTGATCGAGGGCCTCGGCGAGGGCGCCGTCTGGATCGACAACTCGACGAACGACCACGACCTGATCGTCGACCTCGCCGCCCGGCTCGCCGAGCGCGGCATCCGCACGATCGAGTCGCCCGTCACCGGCGGCGTGCACCTCGCCAAGACCGGCGGCGTGACCGTGATCCTCGGCGGCGACGCCGAGCTCGTCGAGCAGCACATGCCGCTCTTCCGGCTGATCGGCAACCGCCAGTTCCACGTCGGCGGGGTCGGGCAGGCCTCGAAGATCAAGGCGATCACGAACATGCTCGCCTTCATCCACCTCGTCGCCGACGGCGAGGCGATGATGCTGGCCAAGCAGGCGGGGATCGACCTCGGCACCGCCTGGCAGGTGATCCAGGCCTCCTCGGGCAACTCGTTCGTGCACGAGACGGAGGGCCAGGTCATCCTCAGCGGCTCGTACATGATCGACTTCACCTTCGACCTCGCGCTCAAGGACCTCGGCTTCAACCTGGCGATGGGCGAGGAGTACGGCGTGCCGCTCGAGCTGGCCACCGCCGTCCGCGACCAGTACCTGCGGGCCAAGGAGCGCTACGGCGGCGAGGCCCAGTCGCCGGAGATCGTGCGCCTGATCGAGGACGCCTGCGGGACGGAGCTGCGCGCGCCGGGCTTCCCCGAGCGGATCGAGGCCTGAGCGGCACTACGATGGGACCGACCGACGACCCCGGGAGGCGATGATGGGGCTTCTGGACGACTTCAAGAAGGCGGTCCCCGCGGACCTCAAGGACAAGGCCCGCGAGGCCGCGACGAACGCGAAGGCCGCGGCGGTCAGCGCCGGCGAGGTCGCGCAGACCGCGGCCGACGCCGCCTCCGACGCCTTCGACAAGGGCGAGGCCTCGTTCAAGCAGGCGCGCGCCGAGGGCCAGGGCCTGACGGACGCGGCCAAGCAGGCCGGGCGCGGCGCGCTCGAGCCGGCGGAGGCCGCTACGCCGAACATGGCGGACGAATCCGAGGCGCCGGCGCCCCCGACCGGGGGCTGAGCCGCCTGGCCCCCGCGTCGGGGTCCTCTACGAGATCCCGCCGATGGTCCCGGAGCCGCCGGCGTCCTGCTACCAGGTGTTGACGCCGGCGACGCCGCCCGCGGTCTGCGCCGACTGCGGCGAGGCGATCCGCGTGCGCCAGGTGAGGTCGCGGCGCTCGCCCGACGGCGTGGTCAGCCAGCCCGCGAGGGCCGTCGGCGCCGACGATGTCCACTGCTTGAAGTCGACCGTCAGGTCGTAGCCCCTCGGCGGCGCCTCGGACCAGCTGTAGAGCACGGCCTCGGTGGTCGGGCTCTCCATCGTCGCGGCGAGCGAGATGCGGCCCGTCGTGCGCTGGTCGGTCAGGAGGATCGCCTCCTCCGCGTCGAAGTCGAGGTCGAGCTCGACCGTGCGCCGCGCGTTCAGGCGCACCTTGCGCATCTCGACCTGGTACGAGGTGCCCGTCCCGGCGCTGTCCTCGCTGTCGATCACGGTCATCGTCGGGTCCGTGCCGCTGGTCGACGTGAAGGCGATCGCGTGCCGGTCGGGGCGGATCGTGACCACGTCCCGCGACTTCGGGCGGATCGCGAGGTTCGAGGCGATCCAGGTGCCGTGGTCGGCCTGCGCCGTGACCGACGTCACGACCGTCTCCTTGATCCCCGAGGTCTTGAGGATCACCCGGAAGGCGACGCCCTCGGGGACCGTGACGACGGGGAAGGTCTGCATGCCGTCGGCCGGCGGGTCGATCGCCGGGAACGCCTCGAGGCCCGGGATGTCCTTGCCGTCGAGGCCGACGACGTCCACGTCGACCGTGCCCCCGCTGGGCACCACGACCGCGTCGATGGTCAGCGTCGTGCCGGCGGCGGATCCGCAGAACGGGCAGGGCTGGGGGCCGAGGAGCTTCGCCGCGGGGATCAGCGAGAAGTCCCCGCCGGCCATCGTCGGGGGCTGGCCGGGGCTCGTGAACATCAGGTACTGCATCGACCCCTTGCCGCCGTTGGCGGTCGTGTCGATGTGCACGGCGCGGACGCGGCCCGGGTAGTTGTTGTCCCAGACCGCGATGTCGTAGAGGCCGTTGCCGCGGTCGTAGAGCGCCGTCGGCGTGATCGCGTGGCCGCCCTGGCCCGGCGGGGTCTCCCACAGCGCGAGGACGTAGGGGGCGGCACCGGGCTTGAGCGCCCGCCGGAGCACCGCCACGGCCTGGGTCGGCGACACCTGGTACTGGTTGGCGTCGTTGACGAACTGCCAGGCGAAGTTGCGGGCGATGGTGCGGGTCATCGTCGACGACCACGGCGTGCGGTACGGCGGCCGGAACGCGCTCCCGATGGCCCGCAGGGGGAGGTCGCCGTCGAACAGCTGCGAGGCGGTGCCGGCGATGCCGAAGCAGTGGCCGCCGTCCATCACGTTGTTGTAGGCCTCGCGCGCGGCCTCGGCCGCGAGCGTCGGCAGGCAGGGGCCGACGCGGTTCGTGCAGGCCTCGTTGCCGAACAGCGCGCGCATGTCGTCGGGGGTCAGGCCGACCGGGTCCTCGAACGGCACGTCGAAGAAGACGGTGTTGGCGATGTTCGGGAAGCCGTCGGCGTGGTCCGAGTAGTTCATGAAGCTGAAGCCGTCGACCAGGGGGTCGAAGCCGCTGCTGGTGATGAGCGTGCCCTGCGGGGACCACTCGGCGGGGGTCGGGTCGAGGATGCCCGTCCCGCTGATCTGCTGCACGAGGTCGGCGGGTGCGCCCGGGTCGGGGGTGGGGGCGCTCCACGTGCCCGGGGCGCCGCCGGCGACCGGGCCCGTCGGGACCGCGCCGATCGTAGCCATGTCGGGGGCGGCCACGACCGACCCCTGGGCGCCGGCCGCGCCCGCGGCCGTCAGGACCGCGCCGATCACGATCAGGCTGGCGATCATCCGCATCGACGTCTGGCGCACGCCCCGCTCCTCTCCGCGCGTCGCGGCCGACCGGGGGTGGTGGCCGCTGCGCGAGTATCGCAGACGCGGGCGAGCCCGGGGGTGGCCCGCAGCACAGGACGGGCTTTCCCCCGTCGGCGCCGTCCGCCCCGGGCCGACGATGGGCCGACCACCACGAAGGAGGCCGGCCATGGGGCTGATCCAGGAGGCGAAGCACGGCATCGAGGACGTCCGCGACGCCACCCCGACGGAGGTGCGCGACAAGGCCCGTGAGGCGGCGGAGAGCGCGAGGAAGGCGGCGCAGGACGCCGCCGAGCTCGCGGTCACGGCCGCCCAGGCCGCGGCCACCGCGGCGAAGTCGGGCGGCGGCGCGTACGTCGAGGCCCGCGAGCGCGGGAGCACGGTGGCCGAGGCCGCGGGGGCGGCCACCCGCGAGGCGATCGACGTGGGGCAGTCCGAGCCCGAGTTGTTCGAGCCGGAGTACAAGTCGGAGTGAGGCGGGTTCAGGGGCGTGGCCGGTCAAGGCCCGATGACCAAGATTGTTATCCGATCTGATAATATCTGAAGGTGGCCGGCGCGCCCTGCTCCCGACTCCTCGCTCAGGTGCTTGCCTCCGCGGCCGACCTCCAGCGCGTCGTGCCCGATGCGGTGCTCGTCGGGGGCGCGGCTGCGGCGCTGCACGCCGGCCACCGCGACTCCTTCGACCACGACCACGTCCTGCCCGACCTCGTCGAGCGCTACGCCCAGGTGCTGGAGGCCGTCGAGGCCACCGACGGCTGGGCCACGTCCGTGCGCGCGTCCCGCCCCCCGTTGACCATCATGGGCTCGCTGGGCGGGATCGAGGCGGGGATCCGACAGCTGCGCCGCACCCGGCCGCTCGAGACGATCGAGGTGGTGCTCGACGACGACCACGTCGTGGTGGCGCCGACGGCGGACGAGGCTCTGCGGGTCAAGGCCTACCTGGTCGTGCAGCGCAACGCCGTGCGCGACTACCTC
>CAIQOY010000379.1 GCA_903873565.1 uncultured Actinomycetes bacterium | reverse complement strand
GAGAGCACGAAGCGCATCAGGACGAACCAGATCAGGCCGAAGATCGGGGCGCGGATCAGCGCGCGCTTGAGCGTCGGGAACGGCACGGGCTTGCGGGCCCGCGGCGCCGACGAGCCCTTCTTGGCGCGGCCCTTCGACGGCTTGGCGCCGCGCTTGCCCTTCTGCTCGGCCTCGGCCTCCTGGCGCGCCTCCTTCTCGTCGAGCTGGGGCGAGCGGGGCCGCTCGACCCCGTGACGGCGGAAGCGCTCCTGCTTGCGGCGCTGCTTGTCGGTGGGCATGCGTGCAGCATAGTCGCGCCCGGCGGTCGGATTCCGTCCGGATTCGGGCAGCCGCCCGGTATGCTCCCTGTCGGATGGCGACCATCGCACCCGAGCGGATCACGTGGGGCGAGCTGCGCACCCGCGCCCAGCACCTGCGCGCCCGCGCCGTCGGCGCCGGCGAGGCCGGCCTGTCGATGCGCGTGCACGACCTGCTCGAGCTCCTGCCCCTGCCGTACGACCCCGAGCCGCTCCCCGACGACGCCAGCGACGAGGAGATCGCCGAGGCCGAGCGCGAGCCGCTCGACTTCGCCGAGGACGTCCTCAAGCGCCACGGCGTGCGCTGCCGGCCCGCGCCGGGCGACGTCGGCCTCGACGGCGTGGTCGTCCTGCGCCCCTCGAACCGCTTCGCCGTGCAGGGCGCCGTCGGCCTCGGCGTCCTCGCCCTCGCCGCCGCCTTCGCGACCAGCAAGGTCGCCCTCGCCGTCTTCGTGCCCGTCGTCCTGATCGGCGCCTGGCTCGCCTGGCGGCAGGCGCACTGGCTCGACCGCTGGGTGCCCCGGATCGTCCCGCGCGGGCGCATCCTGGGCGCGCTCCTGATGCTGGTCCTGCTCGGGGTGGCCGCGGTGGCCGTGGTCAACCCGGCCCGCGACTGGGTCCGCAACCGGGGCCAGGTCCGCGACGCCGTCAACCTCTCGATCCAGGCCGAGGGCCAGCTCAACGCCGGCGACCTCGCCGGGGCGCGCGCCTCGATCGACCAGGCGATGCAGATCCGCCCCGAGCTCGGCCAGGTCCAGGCCACCGCCCAGAAGATCATGGTCGCGCAGGTCAACGCCCACACGAGCGCCGTCGCCAACGCCAACTTCGCCTCCCAGAACGCCTACGACCGCGCCGAGGCGGCCTACGCGGCGCGCGACTGGCAGGAGGCGATCGACGGCTTCACCGCCCTCGGCGGCTTCGCGGACGCGCCGGCGCGCCTCGCCGCCGTCCGCGCCGACGCCGCCGAGGCCACGCTGGCGAAGGCCAAGGCCGCGCTGGCCGCGGGCGACGCCTCCCGCGCCTTCGGGCTCTACTCCGACGCCGTCGTGTTCGACCCGCAGGTCGCCGACCGGGCGCTCGTCAAGCGGATCGCCGACGCCCTGTCGGGGTCGTAGCCCCGCCCGGCCGGGCCCCTCTACGCTTCCCCCGCGGTGGACCTCGACGTCATCTTCCTCGGCACGGCCGGCTCCGTGCCGTCCGCCAACCGGCAGACCGCGGCCACGCTGATCCGCCGCGGCGGCGAGCGCATCCTCGTCGACTGCGGCGAGGGCACGCAGCGGCGGCTGATGCAGTCCGTCGCCGGGCTCTCCGACATCGACGTGATCCTGCTGACCCACGGCCACGCCGACCACATCCTCGGCCTGCCGGGGCTCCTGCGCACCTTCGCGCTGCGCGAGCGCACGGCACCCCTGTCCGTCTACGGGCCCGAGGGCACGAAGGCCCTGCTCGGCGCGCTCGGTCCCGTCATGGGCAAGCTGCCCTACCCCTTCGCCGTCGTCGAGCTCGAGCCCGGCCAGGAGGTCGCGGGCGACGGCTACCGGCTGGAGGCGATCGGCACCCGCCACCGCGTGCCGAGCGTCGGCTGGGCGCTGGTCGAGGAGGACCGCCCGGGCCGCTTCGACGCCGAGGCCGCCACCGCGGCGGGCGTGCCCTTCGGGCCGCTCTTCGGGGCGCTCCAGCGCGGCGAGGCCGTGACCCTGCCCGACGGCTCCGTGGTCTCGCCCGAGGGGCTGGTCGGCGAGACCCGCCTCGGGCGCACCCTCGTCTTCAGTGGCGACACCCGCCCCTGCGACGCCGTCCTCGCCCGGGCCGTCGACTGCGATCTGCTCGTCCACGAGGCCACCTTCCTCGACGAGGACCTCGAGCGCGCCCGCGACACGCACCACACCACCGCCCGCGAGGCCGCCGAGCTCGCCGCGGAGGCGCGCGTGCGCCTGCTCGCCCTGACCCACGTCTCGATGCGGGCCTCGCCGCGGCTGATCGAGGAGGAGGCGCGGGCCATCCACCCGAGCACGGTGGTGCCGCGCGACCTCGACCTGATCGAGGTGCCCTACCGGGAGAAGGGCGAGGCGGTCCTGGTCAAGAACGGCGGTCGGGACGCCGCGTGAGGCGCCTGACCTGGGCCCAGAACCTGACGGAGGCCGAGATGATCGCCGGCCTCCTCGCGCAGGAGGGGATCGAGGTCGTGATCCAGCGCCAGCCCGGCCTCGACGCGCCCGACTTCCTCGGCGGCGGGCCCCGCATCCTGCTCGTCGACGAGGCGCGCCACGCCGAGGCCGCGGAGCTCGTCGACGCGCACTTCGGGCTGCGCTAGGCATCCTTCGGGGGAAGGACCCGGACCCGCCCCGCGTTGACCCCCGTGGGCGCCCGGCGCCCGAGCATGGATCACCACCCCCGCGAACTCACCTCCGGCGCCGACGCGCGCTTCTGGCCGACCCTGCGCCGCGGCGTGGGCCTCGTGCGCGACCACCGGGTCGCCCTGTCGGTCTCGATCGCGCTGGCGATCGCCGGGCAGGGCCTGACGATCGCGATCCCCTGGGCCACCGGCCGCGTCGTCGACGAGGCGATGCGCCCGAAGGACACGGACCAGCTGCGCTACCTGATCGGCCTGATCCTCGCCCTCGCCGTCGGCCGCTTCGCGGTCATGTACCTGCGCCGGATCATCGCCGGCACGATGGCCGTCGACATCGAGCGCGACCTGCGCAACCTCGTCTACCACCACCTCCTGTCCCTCTCGTTCCCCTTCTTCGACAGGAACCAGACGGGGCAGATCATGAGCCGCGCGACCGTCGACCTGACGACGCTGCGCCTCTACCTCGGCTACGGGATCCTCTTCTTCACGCAGCACATCGTCACGATCACCGCGGTCACCGCGGTGCTCCTGTGGATGAACGTCTGGGTGGCCCTGATGGTGCTGGTGATCGTGCCGCCCCTGGCCGTCCTCGCCGTCCTCTACTCGCGCCGCTCCCAGCCCGTCGTGACGGAGGCCCAGCAGGCCCTCGCCGAGGTGACGACGCAGGCCGAGGAGAGCGTCGTCGGGGTGCGCGTGATCAAGGCCTTCGGCCAGGAGGACCGCGAGGTCGCCCGCTTCGGCGACCGCGCCAACCGGGTCTTCGCCCTCAACGTCGAGGCCACGCGGCTGCGCTCGATCTACGTGCCGATCATGGACTTCCTGCCCACCATCTCGGTCGCGCTCCTGATCGCCGGCGGCGGCTACGCGGTGATCCGCGGCTCGATGAGCCTCGGCGACTTCGTCACCTACGGCCTGCTCGTGGCGCTGATGGTGATGCCGCTGCGCATGCTCGGCGGCTGGATCGGCGACACCCAGCGCTTCGTGGCCTCGTCGGAGCGCATCTTCCAGATCCTCGACATGCCGACCGACGTGGCCGAGCCCGAGGACGCCGAGCCCCTGCCCGCGGGCGGCGGCGCGATCCGCTTCGAGGGCGCCAGCTTCGGCTACGACCCGGGCCGCCCCGTCGTGCGGGACGTCGACCTCGACATCGCGCCCGGCTCGACGGTGGCCATCATCGGCCGCACGGGCTCCGGCAAGACCACGCTGACCCAGCTCGTGCCCCGCTTCTACGACGTCGACCGGGGCCGGGTCCTCGTGGAGGGCGTCGACGTGCGGCGCCTGCGCCTCGACGAGCTGCGCGGGGCGATCGGCACCGTCGCCGAGGACACGTACCTGTTCTCGGCCTCGATCCGCGACAACATCGCCTTCGGCCGCCCCGGCGCCTCCGACGAGGAGGTGCACCTGGCCGCGCGCCGCGCCCAGGCCGCCGGCTTCATCGAGGAGCTCCCCGACGGCTACGGCACGCTCGTCGGCGAGCGCGGCCTGACCCTCTCGGGCGGCCAGCGCCAGCGCATCGCGATCGCCCGCGCGCTGCTCCTCGACCCGCGCATCCTGATCCTCGACGACGCCACGGCCTCCGTCGACGCCACCACCGAGTCGCGCATCCGCCTCGCCCTCGAGGAGGTGATGCGGGGCCGCACGACCCTGATCATCGCCCACCGCCTCAGCACGATCGCCCTCGCCGACCGCATCG
>CAIQOY010000378.1 GCA_903873565.1 uncultured Actinomycetes bacterium | reverse complement strand
CGATCCTCCTCCCCGACCTGTCCCGCGGCCTCGACGCGCTGCGCCGCCTCGCCCGCGAGGGGCTCCTGCCCGCCGAGGCGCTGCTGCTCGACCGCGCCGCCGCCGGGCTGTGGCTCGCGGCGGCCGAGGTCGGCGACCGGACCGAGGGCCTCCTGCGCCCCGACGACGCGCTGCTCGTGCTCGTCGAGCAGGGCCCGTCGGGCACCGTCTCCGAGCGCATCGCCGCGGCCGCCGAGGCGCTCCGCGACCTCGGCGCCGAGTCGCTCGGGCAGGAGGTGGCGCAGGCCTGGGCCGCCGCCCGCGAGCGCGTCCCCGCCGCCGCGGCGCTCGGCGCGGCCGGCTGGACCCTCGAGCGCCGGGAGGCCCGGCGGGCCTGGTCGGAGACGCCGCTCGAGGCCGAGGCGCCCGGCGACTGGGTGGGCGTCGAGTACACGGGCGCCGACGCCCACGGCGCGCTCGTCCGGGCCCGACGGCTGTCGGCCGTGGCCTAGCCCGACGCGATAGGGAGGCCATGCCCGTCTTCGAGCGCTCCATCGAGATCGACGCCCCCATCGCGGACGTCTACGCCTTCCACCTCGACACCCGCAACGCCGCGCGGATCGCCAGCAAGGGCCAGGAGTTCGTCTCCATCATCGGCGACTTCCCGCTGTCGGAAGGCGACGAGGTCGAGCTCAACGTGCGCATGAAGCCGCTGCCCGGCGTCCAGAACTGGCGCGTCCGCATCACCGAGGTCGCGGAGCCCGTGCTCGTCGTCGACGAGCTGCTCAAGGGCCCCTTCGCGCGCTTCCGCCACGAGCACCGCTTCTCGCCCACCGCCAGCGGCGGCACGCTGCTAACCGACCGCATCGAGTGGGCGCTGCCCGGCGGTCCCGCCGGCGCGCTGGCCGCCCCGGTGGCGGCCCGGTTCATGGAGAAGTCGTTCGTCGAGCGCCAGGCGGCCACCAAGCGGATCCTCGAGGCCGAGGCCGCCGCGGTCTCCGCCTAGTCGAGGAAGTCGAGCCGCACGGGGCTCGGCAGCAGGCCGGCCTCGGCGCCGCGCTCGAGCAGGGCGGCGACCGCCTTGCGGCCGCGCTCGCCGTAGTCGAGCGTGAGGTCGTTCACGTACATGGCGACGAAGCGGTCGTTGAGGTCGGGGGCGATGCCGCGCCCGTACTCGATCGCGTAGGCCAGGGCCTCCTCGCGGTGCTCCATCCCCACCCGCACCGCCTCGCGCAGAACGGCCGAGAGGTCGCGGGCGCGCTCCTCCGGCACGTCGCGGCGCATGGCGACGGCGCCGAGGGGCAGGGGCATGCCCGTCTCGCCCTCCCACCAGGCGCCGAGGTCGAGCACGCGCCGGAAGCCCTCCTGCTCCCAGGTCAGCTGGCCCTCGTGGATCACGACGCCGGCCGCGACGTCGCCCGAGGCGACGGCGTCCATGATCGCCTCGAAGTCGAGCTGCACCGGCTCGAAGGCCGGCAGGGCCAGGCGGGCGGTGAGGAAGGCCGTGGTCTGCGGGCCGGGCACGGCGACGCGCCGGCCGGCGAGGTCGGCGGGCGCGACCTCGTCCTGCGCGATCACGACCGGGCCGTAGCCCTCGCCGAGCGAGGCGCCGTGGCCGAGCAGGCGGTAGACGTCCTGCACGCCGGGGTAGGCGCCGACGGACATGGCGGTCGCCTCGAGGCGGCCCTCCGCGGCCCACGTGTTGAGCGTCTGGATGTCCGCCGGGACGAGCTCGATCTCGAGGCCGCGCAGGTCGAGCGCGTTCTCGGCGATCGCCCACACCATGAAGGCGTCGTCGGGATCTGGGCTGTGGCCCACGCGGACCTGCATCGTGCTCCTCGGGTCGGGGACGGGCGAGCGTACCAGCCTCCCCCGCTTCGTCCGACGCTACGCTACGGCCCATGAGCGATCACGACGACGTCATCCCGACCAGCCCCCAGCACCGTGAGGAGGAGGCCGCGCAGCACGTCCTGCGCGAGGTCCACTCGGGCCGCCACCTCCAGGACGTCCTGCAGGACTCCTACGTCACGGAGCGCGTCGAGGCCGATGGCCAGCAGCGCATCCTCGACCACCCCGAGGTCACCGCGGCCATCGGGCACGACATCATCGCGGACATGCGCCGCATGATGGACGAGACCTAGACGCCGAGCGCGAGGCGCGCCAGCGCCAGCACCGCGGGTGCCGGGTCGATCAGCTTGACCACGACGAGGTCGCCGTCGGCCACGCGGGCGTCGGCCTCCCCGCGCAGCACGACGCCGAGCGGCGTCACCTCCTGCCAGTCCAGGTGCCCCTCGGCGACGCAGTCGCGCAGGTCGTCGGCCAGGGCCCGCGCGATCCGCGGCGCGTCGCAGGCCGCGAAGGAGGCCTCCGCGAGCAGCCGGTAGTCGAGCTCGCGCCGTCCCGGCCGGTCCGCGCCGGCGGCGATCACCGACGCCCCCTCGGCCACCCAGTCGGCCCGCAGCACCGGATCGCGCGCGTTCGTGGCCAGCACGATCAGGTCGGCATCGCGCACCGCGTCCTGCGCCGACCCGACCGCCGTGCCGATCTCCCCCGCGGAGGCCTGCGCCGCCGGGTCGGGGTCGTGGACGCGCAGGTCGGCGACCTCGATCGCCGCGTGCAGCTCGTCGGCGACGCGCCGGCCGAGCGGCCCCGCCCCGAGCAGCGTGACGCGTGCGGGCCCGGGCCGCAGGATCCGCGGGGCGGCCAGCCCGACGGCCGCGGCCGTGGCGATGCGCGCGGCGTCGTCGGCCGCGAAGGCCGCGGCCACGGCGCCCTCGGGATCGATCAGGGTGCAGCTGCGCGACGCCGTGCGCCGGCCGCCCGCGGTCACGAGCACGGCCCGCCAGCCGTCGTCGTCGACGGTGGTGACGACCCCGGTCCAGGCGTCACCGCGCAGGACGCGCTGCGGCGCGGGCAGGTCCTCGAAGGGGTCGACGGCCCGGGTCAGCGCCGCGAGCACGGCCGCGCGCACGGCGGTCGGGCGCAGCCGCGCGATCGCCTTGGCGGGGTCGCGGCCGGCCATCTCAGCCGAGCGCGCGGTGCAGGACGACGACGGCGAGGCCCTCGAGCGCGACCCGCTCGTCGATCAGGAGCTCGCTGACCGCCGCGCGCACGAGCGGGCAGTCGATCGGCACCGCGCCGTGGAGGGCGAGGAGCGCGGCCGCGAGCGGCGGGCCGTAGCCGTCGGCCGCGAGGTCGGCCGCCGTCTCGAGCGCGGCCCGCGAGCCGATCCCCGACGACTCCGACGGGTTGCCCTCCGCGGCGGCCAGGAGCAGGCCCCGGCGGGCGGCGGCGTTGAGCTCGTCCTCGTCGAGGTCGAGGCGGTCCATGACCCGGTCGACGAGCACGGGCGCGGCCGCCCGCAGGCGGTCCTCCGACTCGAGCCCGGCGAGGGCCTCCTCGATCGCGTGCGCGTCGTCCACGGGCGGAGCGTAGCCGCGTCCGCTCAGCGCAGGCCCAGGGCCTGGCGCAGGGCCCGGGTCTGGCGGCGGGCCACCTCGACCGTCGTGCCGTCGCGGTCGGCGAGCCGCACCTGCACGCGGCCCTGGGCGAGGGGCTCGACGGCGGCCACCAGCGCGAGGTTGACGATCTGCGAGCGGTGCACCCGGAGGAAGCCCGCGGGCAGCAGGTCCTCGAGGGCGCGCAGGGAGCGCGGCGACTCGAGCACGCGGCCGTCGGCCAGGCCGAGCCGCGAGCGGTCGCGGTCGGCCTCGGCGTAGGCGACCTCCGCCGGGTCGACGAGCGCGGTGCTGCCGTCGGGGCCGACCACGGGCACGCGCGTGCCCGTCCCGGCGCCCGGCGCGGTGCCCGCGCGGATCGCGGCCACCCGGCGCACCGCCGTCACCAGGCGGTCCTCGCGGACGGGCTTGAGGACGTAGTCGACGGCCTCGACCGCGAAGGCCTGGATCGCGCGGTCGTCGTGCGCCGTCACGAACACCACGCTCGGGCGGCTCGGCAGGTCGGCGAGGCGGCGGGCCGTCTCGATGCCGCCGGCGTCGCCGGGCATGTTGATGTCGAGGAAGACGACGTCGTACGCCATCCGCTCGGCCAGCGTCAGGGCCTCGCGCGACGAGGCCGCCTCGCCGGCCACCTCGACCCCGTCGATGCCCCCGAGCAGGTGGCGCAGCTCGGAGCGCGCCGGCGCCTCGTCGTCGACGATCAGGGCCAGCAGGGTCATGCGGCGGACTGCCCCGCCTCACGCAGCGGCTGGTCGGGGACGAGCACGCTGACGTAGGTCCCGAAGAGCGGCGACGAGGCGATCCGGAGGCGACCCTGCTCGCCGTAGTGGGCCTGGATGCGGCGGTGCACCGAGGCGAGCCCGAGCCCGCCGGCCCCGGAGCCGTAGCCCGGCTCGAGGACGTGCTCGGCGTCCTCGCGGGAGATGCCGCGGCCGTTGTCGCGCACGGTCACCCGCAGCCGGCCGAAGCGCACGTCGGCGCGCACGACCACGCGCAGGGGCTCGTCGGTCTTGCCGTGCTTGATCGCGTTCTCGACCAGCGGCTGGACGAGGAAGGGCGGCACCATCACGTCGAGCGCGGCCGGGCCGATCCGGCGCTCCACGATCAGGTCGGGCCCGAAGCGCGCCTGCTCGAGCTCGAGGTAGGCCTCGACGTGCGCCATCTCCTCGGCGAACGAGACGAAGGCGGCCGGCTGGCGCAGGGTCGAGCGGCAGTACTCCGCGAAGGTGATCACCAGCCGCCGCGCCTCGTCGGGCTGCGTGCGGATGAAGGCGGCGATCGTGTTGAGCGCGTTGAACAGGAAGTGCGGCTCGATCTGCGCCTGCAGGGCGGCCAGCTCCGCCGAGGCGCTGGCCCGGGCGTGCACCTCGACCTCGCCGGCCGCGAGCGCCGTCGAGACGAGCCCGCAGAGCGACTCGACGGCGGCCACGTCGCGGTCCGAGACCTCGAGCGCGCCCTCCGAGAAGGCGATCACCGAGCCGACGACCCGGCCGCGCACCAGCAGCGGCCCCACGACGGCCGCGCGCAGGGGGCAGTTCGAGTCGCAGCCGTGCCGCCAGCCGACGGGCAGGCGCGCGACCCGCGCCTCGTCCATCGCCTGGACGGCCCCCGGCGGGGCATCGGTGCCCGCACCGTGGTGGTCGGCCGCCAGCCCCACGTGGGCGAGCACGCGCCCGCGGTCGGCCACGGCCACGGCCGCGAACCCGAGCCGGCCCTGGGCCTCGCGGGCCAGGAGCTGCGCGGCCGCCGGCGTGAGCCCGTCGTGCAGGACCGGCGTGGCGATCGCGGCCACCTCGAGGATGCCGGCGGCGCGCCCGCCGCCGAGCAGCTCGTCAGAGCCCACGCCGCTGCGGATCAGGCTCAGCGAGACGACGAGGCCGAACACGAGGAGCGCCACGATCGGCACGGTCCAGATCGCGTCGATGCCCCGGTTCGCCAGGGTCTCGAGCGCCAGGCCCGTGACCCCGGACACCAGGAGCGCGAGGACCGCGGCCGCGAGGACCGGGCCGCGCAGCTCGGCCCAGTGGCGGCGCCCGGCGCGGGCGGAGACCCCGCGCTGGCTCGAGACCCACGTGAACGCGGCCTCGCGGCGGGGCTCCTCGGCCTGGTCCGGTTCCACGATGCGATGATCGTACACCCGCTCGGGAGCCCGGATCGCAGTGCGCAAGCCGATTCGGGGGTATCATCAGACGCCGGAGACGATGGCGAAGACGACCCCTGCCCGCACCCGGCCACGCCCCGCTGCAGGGCCCGATCGTCGACGTCGACCGGCCCCCCGCCGCCGCAACACGCGCCTGCGCCAGATCCTGGTGCTGGGCCTCGTCGCGCTGATCGGCCTGATCGTCGTGCGCGGCCTGATGTACCGCGGCGACGTGGCGCCCGGCGTCAGCGTGGCGGGCGTCGAGATCGGCGGCCTCTCGCCCGCCGCCGCGAAGGAGCGTCTCAAGGCCGAGCTCGGCCCCCGGCTGAGCGGCACCGTCAACGTCACGGTCGACAAGCAGAAGGCCCAGATGGTCCCGGCCGAGCTCGACGCGCGCATCGACTACACCCGCACCGTCGATGCGGCGATGCAGACGGGCCGACTGCGCTCGATCCTGCTGCCCTTCGCCTACTCGGCGGAGATCGAGCCGACGGTCGCCGTCCCGCCCCGCCCGCGGATCCCGGCCAACCTGCGGCTGGTCTCGGCCCCCGCCCGCTCGGCCAAGGT
>CAIQOY010000377.1 GCA_903873565.1 uncultured Actinomycetes bacterium | reverse complement strand
GTTCCCCGGGGGCCTGCTCGACGCCGGCCCCGGCTGCGTCCTGCTCTCGTTCGAGGCCCCCGATCCCGTGCTCGCGGAGGCCGCGCAGGCGGCGCGCGCGGCGGGCTGGGCGGTCGTCTGCAACCCGGCGCCCCCGCGCGACCTCGACCCGGCGCTCCTGGCCGCACGGCCCCTGCTCGTGCCCAACGAGCACGAGGCCGCCGCGCTCGCCGGGACCGACGATCCGGAGGCGGCCGCGCGCCGCCTCGCCGAGCGCAGCGGCGCGCCGGTCGTGGTCACCCTCGGCGCGGCCGGGGCGCTGGTCCTCGCCGACGGCGCGGCGACCCGCGTGCCCGCCCCCGCCGTCGAGGTGGTGGACACGACGGGCGCCGGCGACGCGCTCTGCGGCACGCTCGCCGCGGGGCTGGCGGCCGGCCTCGGCCTCGACGACGCCGTGCGGGACGCCGTCCAGGCGGCCTCCCTCAGCACCACGCGCGCCGGGGCCCGCTAGCGCCCGGCGCGGCTAGCGCGCGCTGACGCGGCTCGCGCGCACGTGGTGCACGCCGTAGCCGCGGGCGTTCCACGGCGTCCGGGCGGGCTGCTCGGAGCCGTCGCGGTCGCGGGCGCGGCTGCGCAGCACGTGCTCGCCGGGGGCGAGGTCGACCTCCAGCGAGAAGCGGGTCGGCGCGTAGAGGCCCGGACCGGGGTCGATGCGCGCCATCCGCCAGTCGCCGTCGTCGACCTGCACCTCGACGCGCCCGATGCCGCCGGTGCCGCCCCAGGCGACGCCCTCCACCCGGACCGGGCCGGCCGCGGCCTCGCCGCCGTCGGCCGGCGCCACGATCAGCGAGTGCACGGGCATCAGGGTCAGCTCGCGGCCGGGGCCCGCCTCGCCCTCCTCGAGCAGCCGGTAGTCGACGGCCTGGAAGAAGCCGTCGAACGGGCCGGCGATCAGCTCGATGCGGGTCAGCCACTTGACCGACGAGACGGCGTACCAGCCGGGTGCGACCAGGCGCACGGGGTAGCCGTGCGCGGGCTCGAGGGCGCGGCCGTTCATCTCCCAGGCGAGGATCGCGTCCTGGACCACCGGGTCGCGGAGGGGCAGGGCGCGCGCGAAGGCCTCGGGGGCGTCGCGCCCCTCGCAGGCGCCGGCGTCGGCGCCGTGGAAGACGATGTGGGTCGCCTCGGGCAGCGGCCGCACGATGCTGAGCAGGTCGGCCAGCGACCCGCCGGCCCAGCGCGCGTGGGAGACGGCGCCGAGCGCCCACGGCACGCCCGCGGCGGGCGGGTCGAGCTCGGTGCGGCGGTGCCCGGCGCACTCGAGCGCGGCGTGGCGGGCGACGTGCGAGAGCTTGCGCAGGTCGTCGAGGCGCCAGCGCACGGTGCGCGTGACGAGCCCCGTCACCTCGAGGGTGTAGTCGGCCGCGGTCAGGGCGGGGGTGCCGAAGTGGCTGCGCACGAAGTGCTCCCCGACCGGGACGGTGTCGCCCAAGAGGGCGCCGAGGGGGGCCGGATGGCAGTCGGCGTCGAGCGCCTGCGAGACGTGCTCCATCGGCGGCATCATGCCAGAGGCCGGACGGCCGTCCCGGGCGGGTTCAGCCGTCTGCGGCGGCGGGGCCGTCGGACGGCCGGTCCACCACGAACGCGTCGAGGCCGCGGCCGGCCTCGATCTCCTGCAGGTCGCGCTCGGCGGTCTCCAGGTAGGCGCGCAGGGCCTGCTCGAGGCCCTTGCCCTCGCGCAGGAGGCGGATCGTCTCCTCGACCGACAGCTCGGCCTCGCCGAGCCGCTCGGCGATCTCCTCGAGCCGCTCGAGGCCCTCCTCGAACGAGACCTTCCTCGGCTTCGTCACGCCGGGCCGTCCTCCGCGTCGTCGGGGCGCACCGCGCGCACCTCGGCCTCGAGCGTACCGCCTCCGAGCTCGATCGTCACGGCCTGCCCGGGCCCGAGGTCGCGCGCGTCGCGCACGAGCCGCCCGTCGGGGAGGCGCACGAGGGCGAAGCCGCGCTCGCGCCAGTCGCGCGCGCGGATCAGGCCGAGCGCGCCCCCGAGGG
>CAIQOY010000376.1 GCA_903873565.1 uncultured Actinomycetes bacterium | reverse complement strand
GCCGATCACGATCGGCCAGCGCAGGCGGTCGGTGAGGTCTGCGATGCGCTCCATGGGGGAAACGGGGCGGCGGTGCGCCCTGCAGTGTTTCGCAGGCGCCCCCGATCAGGCGCAATCGGAGAGCGCGAGCTGGGCCGCGATCTTGCCGCTCAGGAGCACCAGCGGCAGCCCGCCGCCGGGGTGGGCGCTGCCGGAGGCCAGGTACAGGCGCGCGGCGGCCGGGGAGGCGTTGCGGGGGCGCAGGAACGCGGCCCGCGGCCCCATCGAGGCGGTGCCGTAGATGCCCCCGCCCGGGGCGCCCGTCAGGCGCTCGAGGTCCGCGGGGGAGCGGCGCAGGAGCACGCGGGCGCGCGCGCGGGCCTCGAGCCCGAGCGCGTCGAGCCGGTCGAGCAGGTGCTCCTGGTAGCGGTCCGCCTCGGCGTCCCAGTCGACCGCGCCCTGGCGCGGCGCGTTGACCAGCACGAACCACGACTCGTCGCCCTCCGGGGCGCACGACGGGTCCGTGGCGGCCGGGTTGCAGAGGTAGATCGTCGGGTCGTGCGGCGGCTGCGGGTCGTCGAAGACGTCGGCGAACTCCGCGCGGTAGTCGCGCGGGAAGAAGATGTTGTGGTGCGCGAGCCCCTCCGTGCGGCCCCGCACGCCGAGCATCAGCACGAACCCCGACAGGCTGCCCGGGGCGCGCTCGATCGCGCGGGCCTGGGCGGGGGCGTCGAGGAGCGAGCCGTAGAGGGTGGCCGCGTCGCAGTTGGCGATCACGCAGTCGGCCGCGTGGCGCTCGCCGTCCGCGGTCTCGACGCCGACGGCGCGGCCGCCCTCGACGAGGATCCGGCGCACCGCGCAGCCGAGGCGCACCTCGCCGCCGCGCTCGACCACGACGTCGCGCAGCGCCTCGGCGATGCGGTGCATGCCCCCCGCCGGGTGCCAGGCGCCGTAGGCCGCCTCCGCGTAGGGGATCACCGCCATCGTGGCCGGGGCCCGGGCGGGGTCGGCCCCGGAGTAGGTGGCGTAGCGCTCCACGAGCTGGCGCAGCCGCGGGTCGGCGAAGCGGCCGGCGGCGAAGCGGTCGAGCGTCGTGTGAGCGAGGATGTCGCGCGGATCGACGGGGGTGCCGCTGCGGCGCGCGAGGTCGAGGGGGCTGCCGAAGGGCTCCGAGAGGAACAGGGGCAGGCTCAGCTCCCAGGTGCGCCGGCCCTGCTCGACGAGCTCGCGCCAGCGCATCCCCGCACCGGGCTCGAGCGCCTCGACCGCCGCGGCCATCGCGTCGACGTCGCAGTGGCTGTCGAGCTCCGTGCCGTCCGCCCAGCGGTAGCGGCAGAGCGGCGCCACCGGCAGGAGGTCGAGCCGGTCCGCGAGCTCGACCCCGGCCGCGGCGAGGGTGTCGGCGATCGTGAACGGCATCGTCAGGAGCGACGGCCCGGTGTCGAAGACGTGCCCGGCGGCCGTCTCGATCCCGAGCTTGCCGCCGACCCGCTCGCCGGCCTCCAGCACCAGCACGTCCGCGCCGGCGCCCGCGAGGCGGACCGCGGCGCCGAGGCCCCCCACCCCCGCGCCGACCACGATCGCGCGCATCAGCCGGGCTCCCCGGCGCGCAGGCGCAGGAGCGCGGGCACGGCGAACACGCCCATCGCCGCGAACGAGGCGATCGCCACGCCCCAGCCGGCGAAGAAGAGCGCATGGGCGACGGTCTCGCCGATCCAGGTCCAGGCGTAGAGCAGCGGCCCGAGCGCGTCGACCAGCGAGCGGCGGCTCGGGACGTGCGGCACGCGGGCGACCAAAGCCCACCAGCCGAACAGGACCAGGCCGACGGCGAACCAGCCGAGGAAGTTGACCAGCGGGATGCCCACGTAGGCGCCGCCGTTCGGCCACTCCCAGTAGCCGATGCCGACCATCTGCGGGTCGAGCGCGACGTCCCAGGCGGTCAGGGCCCCAGCGGCGACGACGGCGCGCGCCACGGGGGTCGAGCCGACCAGCTCGCCGACCCGCCACGCCGGGTAGGCCATCATCGCCCAGGCCAGGGGGATGACGATCGGCACGTCGAGCAGCTGGGGCTGCAGCCGCTCGGTGTAGAGGTACTCGCTGAACGGGAACCCGGTCGCCACGCCGACGACCTCGGACAGGTAGCCGACCAGGAAGCCGAGGCCGGCCAGCGCCAGCGCGAAGCGCGGCCCCGAGCGGGCCCAGGCCGCGGCGACAGAGGCGCCGAGGAAGAGCAGCACCGTCAGGACGGTCATGCGGTCGACCCACGCGGCCGGCACCTGCGGGTAGGCGAGCTGGGCGATCACGAGCAGCGCGAGGAGCGCCAGCGCGATCGGGACGGCGGGAGATCGGCGCGCCACGGGCGTCATGGTACGGCCGATCGGGGCGCCGCCTGCGATGGGCAGGACGGTATCCTTCGACCCGTGGCCCCCATCGAGCTGATCCTCGCCGCCCCGCGCGGCTACTGCGCCGGCGTGGATCGCGCCGTGGAGACGGTCGAGCGCGCGCTGGAGCTGCAGGGCGCGCCCGTCTACGTGCGCAAGCAGATCGTGCACAACTTGCACGTGGTGCGCGACCTCGAGGCGCGCGGCGCCGTCTTCGTCGACGAGGTCGCCGAGGTGCCGGAGGGCGCGACCGTGGTCTTCTCGGCGCACGGCGTCGCCCCGACGGTGCACGGCGAGTCCGCCGAGCGCGGCCTGGACGTGATCGACGCCACCTGCCCCCTCGTGACGAAGGTGCACAGCGAGGCCAAGCGCTACGCCCTGCGCGGGTACCGCATGCTCCTGATCGGCCACCAGGGCCACGAGGAGGTCGTGGGCACGATGGGCGAGGCGCCCGACGCGATGACGCTCGTCGAGACCGAGGCCGACGTGGCCGGCCTCCCGGACTACGATCCCGCCCAGCCGCTCGCGTACCTGACGCAGACGACCCTCTCGGTGGACGAGACGCGCGGGATCATCGAGGCGCTCAAGGTCCGCTACCCGTGGATCGAGTCGCCCGCGAAGGACGACATCTGCTACGCGACCTCCAACCGGCAGGCCGCCGTCAAGGAGCTCGCGAGGGCCACGGACCTGGTGCTGGTGATCGGCTCCGCGAACTCCTCGAACTCCTGCCGGCTCGTCGAGGTCGCCCGTGAGGCGGGCGTCCAGAGCCACCTGATCGAGGACGAGACCGAGATCGACCCGGCGTGGCTCGACGGGGTCGAGCGCGTCGGCATCACCTCCGGGGCGTCCGCGCCGGAGCGGCTGGTGCGCCGCGTCATCGCCTGGTTCGAGGAGCGCCACGGGCCCCTGCCCGTGTCCGAGCTCGAGACCGTCCACGAGGACGTCTCGTTCAACCTGCCGCGGCCGATCCGCCGCGCGCTGGCCGTGATCGACGGCGACGCCGCGCCCTGACGGGCGGCCTCTGGACGCAGGCCGCCCTGCGGCGTACCATCGCCCGTATGACCCGCCCCCTGCGCCTCCTCAGCCTCGCGATCGCGGCCATCGTCGTGCTCGCCATCCCCGTCACCGCCTCCGCCCAGAAGGGCAAGCAGGTGACCATCACCGCCAAGCTCACGGGCAGCGCCGCCTCGATCAGCGGCCTGCGCGTCCTCGTCCTGCCGACCCGCGGCTCCTCGGTCACGGTGACCCCGAAGGGCGGCAGGATCACGGCCAAGATCGCGGCGAGCGCCCTCAACGGGACCTCGCTGCAGCTGGTGGCGAAGGACGGCGCCTACGCGGGACCGGTGCTCCTCAATCGCACGGGGTCGACGGGCGCCACCCGCCTCGCGGGGTCGAAGACGACTACGATCGCGCTCGGCACGATCCGGGTCTCGAAGGGCTTCGGCGCGCTGGTGACGCCGCTGCCGACGACGATGACCCTCGGCAAGGGCCGCGTCAAGGTCGCCAAGAACGGGGCGCCGGTCGGCGCCGGGCGCCTCGGCCTGGTCAAGACGAAGGGCGCCGCGAAGGCCACCCGCCAGGGCGGCGGTGGGCAGGGCGGCGGCGGTGGCGGCGTGAGCGGCGCTCCCGGTGGCGCCTGCACCAACAGCAACGCGGCCGATGCGGGTCCCGGCGGCGACTGCGACCAGGACGGCGTGCCCAACACCGTTGACGTCGACGACAACGGCAACCTGACGCTCGACGCCGTCGACGCGGTCTCGGCCCAGGTCAGCGCCCGCATCAATCCGTGGTCGTCGCTGCGCCCGGCCCTGCAGAACGCGACCAACGTCTACGCCGGGACGACCCGCGACCAGATCAACGCCGCGCTCGGTTCGGCGGCGTCGCAGTCCACGGGGGCGACGGCCAGCCTCCAGATCGCCTTCTACATGGACCAGCGCTACATCGACCCGCTGGGCTCGACGGCCTTCGACAACCTCTGGATCGACTGCCCCTCGCAGATGACGTGGTGCGCGCCCGGCGCGGGCACGGCGACGATCAGCGGCTTCTCCGAGGTGCAGAGCATCCTCCCGACGGTCGGCGCCTACGGGAGCCTGCCGTGGGGCACCTACACCGGCTCGGAGTGCGTCCAGGGTCAGCCCTGCGTCGCGACCAACGGCCCCGGCGGCAACGCCCTGGTCGAGTACTACCGCGGCGGCGGCGGCGGTGGGGGCGGCAACGTGCCGACCTGGGTGGCCTTCGTGAACCCCAACTCGCCGGACACGCTCGGCGGCGTCGTCCCCGGCGACGTCGTCACCCTCAACGCGCAGCGGGGAGGCGTGCGCACGCAGGTGCCGATCACCATCCTGCCGTACTTCGTGACGTCGCCTGCGCTGCAGAGCGCCAACACCACGACGTTCACCTACCCCCTGACCGGCACCTCCCCCGGCGCCAACCAGAACACCGCGATCACGCTCGGCGCGGACGGCCTGCTGACGCTGCGCGTCTGGCGGCCCCAGCGCTTCGCCCTGCCGGGCGAGACCAGCGAGTACTACGACATCGCCGGCCTGCACTGGGGCGCCACGTACGACTTCCTCAGCAACCCCGACGGCTCCCAGCAGCGGCCCTCGATGGAGGCCGGCTGCCCCCTGACGAGCCCGGTCGGGCTGACCGCCCAGGCCTACTCGTCGGACCCGCAGGATCCGTTCAACACGATCGTCCCGCTGGTCGACGACACCAAGGCGGACTTCCCGACCGACCCGGCCAACGCGGCCAACGCCCTGATCGGCTTCACGGTCGACGTCGGGGCCTGCGTCCGCAACTCCGGCAACACCGCGGTGTCGGGGTCGATCGCCTCGATCACCCTGCAGGGCGTCGGCGAGCCGATGACGGGCGGCGCGAACCGCTCCAGCCTGACGATCTACGTCAAGTTCGCCTAGGCGTCGCGCAGCGCGCAGACGGCGCGGGCGGCCGCACGCAGGTCGCCCGCGCTGTCGCGCAGCGCCGCCCGCAGCGGCTTCGCGCCGCGCCCGATGCCGAGGACGGCGCTCGCGCCCGCCGCGTAGAGCGCCTCGACGTCCGCGTCCACGCGGCCGCCGAGGACGACGCACGGCACGGCCGCGTCGCGCGCAGCGCCGGCGACCCGGGCCACCGTCTTGCCCGTGGCGCTCTGCGCGTCGACTGACCCCTCCGCGGTGAGGACGAGTGACGCCCCCGCAAGCCGCTCGTGGAAGCCGGTCTCCCGCATCACGAGCAGGGCGCCCGGCTCGGGCTCGGCCCCGATCAGGAAGCAGGCGGCGCCCAGCCCGCCGGCGGCGCCGGCCCCCGGGCGACGGGCGCGCTCGCCGTACAGCTCCGCCAGGCGGGCGAGGCCATCGTCGAGCGTGCGCACCTGATCCGGCGTCGCGCCCTTCTGGGGCCCGAACACCGGCGCCGCCCCGGTCGGCCCGGCGAGCGGGCTGTCGACGTCGACGGCGACCACGATCGCGGTGTCCGCCAGCCGCGGGTCGAGCCCGGACAGATCGATCGCGCGCACCCGGGCCACATCCTCCCCGAGCCCCGCGAGCTCGGCGCCGTCGGCGTCGAGGGCGCGCACGCCGAGCCCGACCAGGAGGCCGAGCCCCCCGTCGACCGTGGCGCTGCCGCCGAGGCCGATGACGATCCGCGGGGCGCCGAGGTCGAGGGCGCGTCGCACCATCGGCGCGATGCCGGCGCTGGTCGCGCGCATCACGTCGCGACGCTGGCGCGGGATGTGCATCAGCCCGTTGGCCTCCGCCCCCTCCACCACGCAGGTGCCGTCGGGGAGCACGCCCAGCATCGCGGTGCGCGCGCGGCCGAGCGCGTCCGTGGTGCGCACGGTCTCGCGGCGTCCCCCGCGGGCGCGCACGATCGCCTCGCAGGTGCCCTCGCCGCCGTCGGCCAGGGGGTGCTCGAGCGCCTCCCAGCCCGCGTCGCGGCAGCCCTGCGCGAGGGCCGCGGCGGCCTGCGGCGCATCGAGGGCCCCGCGCAGCTTGTCGGGGGCGCAGAGGGCGAGGCGGGCGGTCATCCGAGCAGGTGCAGTCCGGACAGGGGCACGGTGGCGGCGGGCGGGGTGTCGACCGGCTCCCCGTCGACGGTGACCGCGTGGGTGGCCGGATCGACGCGGACGGCGGCCACGGCGTCGTTGCCCACCATGTCCGCGGCGCTGAGCCCGCGCACGCCCGCCACGGCGATGCGCTCCTTGGCGGTGGGCAGCTCGACCGCGCCGCCGGAGTCGACCGCGGCCCGGCTCACGAACGCGATCGAGCTGCGAGCGGGTGCGGAGCCGATGCCGCCGATCTGGGCGGCCACCCGGGTCGGCTGGCAGAAGGCCGTCGAGGCGTTGGGGTCGCCGACCGCGCCCCAGGTCGGGAAGCCGCCCTTGAGCACCAAAAACGGCTTGACCGCGAACCAGCCGGGCTCCCAGAGCACGATGTCGGCGAGCCGGCCCGGCTGCAGGGAGCCGACGTGGTCGCCCATCCCGTGCGCGATCGCGGGGTTGACGGTGGCCTTGGCGAGGTAGCGCAGGACGCGCGCGTTGTCGTCGCCCGCGTCGCCGAGGGGCCCGCGGGCGTCGCGCATCAGGCTCGCCAGCTGCATCGCGCGGCGCAGGCTCTCGCCGACGCGGCCCATGCCCTGGCTGTCCGACGAGACCATCTGCACGAGTCCCATGTCGTGCAGGACGCTCTCCGCGGCCATCGTCGCCGGCCGCACGCGGTCGGCGGCCAGCTGGTGGTCGCCCGGGAGGTCGTCGCGCAGGACGTGCACGAGCTCGACCATCGCCTGGTGCTCGGCGGCGGTGTTCACGCCGTACGGGAAGGTCGGGTTCGTCGACGAGGTCAGCACGTGCGGCTCGCCGGCGAGCCGCAGGAGGTCGGGCGCGTGGCCGCCCCCGGTGCCCTCGATGTGGTACGCGTGGATCACGCGTCCCGCGATGACGTCGAGGGTGTCCTCCGCGCTCAGCCCCTCGTTGAGGCCGTCCGTGTGGATGCAGAGCTGGACGTCGTGGGCGTCGGCGATGCGCAGCGCCGTGTCGATCACGGTCGCGTGCGCGCCGACGTCCTCGTGGATCTTGAGGCCGGCGGCGCCGGCGCGCAGCAACGCCTCGACCGGCTCCGGGTTGGTCGACGAGGCCCGGGTCAGCATCAGGGTGTTGAGCGGCGTCTGGTCGAGCGCGGCGTGGATCGTGCGCAGCGCCCACGCGGGGTTGGTGCCCAGGTTCCAGACGGGCCCGTAGTCCTGCACGACGAGGGTCGTGACCCCGGCGGCCAGCGCCTGGTCCGCGATCCGCGGCGAGAGCAGGTGCATGTGGGGATCGATCGCGCCGGGCGTGGCGATCAGCCCCTCGCCGGAGACGATCGCGGTGTTCGTGCCCAGCACGACGTCGACGCCGTCCATCACGTCGGGGTTGCCGGCGCGCCCGATCGCGGCGATCCGCCCGTCGACGATCCCGATCGAGGTCTTGCGCACGCCGAGCACGGGGTCGATGACGAGCACCTGCGTGACGGCGATGTCGACGGCCTCGAGGGTGGAGCGCGCCATCAGCCCGTCGCGGGCGCTCTTGGCGAAGCCGGCCAGCACCTCCTGGCCGCGCTCCTGGTCGTCCGCCTCGACGCGCACCACGAGGCTCGTGTCCCCGAGGCGCACGCGATCGCCGGTCGTGGGGCCGTAGACGCGCGCGTAGGCGGCGGCGTCGAGCGGCCCGCTCACCGGTCGGCCCCCAGGTAGCCGCGCTCGCGGGCCCGCCCCAGCGCCGCCTCGAGCGCGCCGGGCGCGTCGAGCGGGCCGTTGACGAGCCCGCCGAAGCCCATCGCGATCCGCGCCCCCGCGAAGGGCCGGACGGGGACGGTGCGCTCCTCGCCCGGGGCCCAGCGCACCGTGCTCCCGGTCGGGATCGCCAGCCGCATCCCCCACGCCGCGCGGCGCTCGAAGTCGAGCCGGCGGTTGGCCTCGAACAGGTGCCAGTGCGAGGTGACCGCGATCGGGACGGCGGCGGTGTTGCGGATCGCGATCTCCGCCGCGGGCGCGGCATCCTCCGGGACCGGGGCCGCCTGCACCGAGCCGGGTCCGTCGGGCGCGCCGGGGCCGAGCGGCGCGGGCACGACCACGAGCCGGCTGCCGTCCGTGAAGAGCGCCTCGACCTCGACGTGGCCGACGAGCGACGCGGTGCCCGGGAGCACCTGATCGGGCCCGACGGCGGCGAGCCCGGCCGCGATGGCGCCGGCGTGGTCGGCGCCGTCCCGGGCCGCCTCGCAGACGGCGTCGGCCACCAGCGCGATCGCCTCGGGCGCGTTGAGGAGCAGGCCGCGGGCGCGACGCGCACGGGCCAGCTCGGCGGCCTGGAAGAGCAGCAGCCGATCGATCTCGCGGGGAGTCAGCAGCACCGGGCTAGCGTAGCCCGTATCCGTCCCGGTAGAGCTCCTGCAGGTGCCGCACCTTGGCGATGTAGGCGCGCGTCTCCGCGAACGGGATCGCCACCGGCTCGCCGGGCGGCGTCGCCTCGACCCACTCGTCGACGTTGCCCTGGCCCGCGTTGTAGGCCGCCAGGGCGAGGTCCAGGGACTGCGGATGGTCGGCGTACTTGTCGCGCAGGTGGCTCAGGTACCAGCAGCCGTAGCGCACGTTGATCTCGGGGTCGTAGAGGTCGGCGGCCGTGAAGCCGCCGCCCCCGGTGCGGTCCGCGATGCCCTGCGCGGTGTCGGGCAGGAGCTGCATCAGCCCGATCGCGCCGGCCGGCGACTCGGCGGTCGGGTCGAACCCGGACTCGGCGTAGATCACCGAGGCGACGAGCGCGGGCGGCAGGTCGTAGTTGTCGGCGTGGGCGTCGATGATCCACTCGTAGTCGAGCGGGTAGCGCAGCTGGACGTACCAGCCCGGCTCCGTGCGCTCGGCCCAGATCGCGACGCCGGCCACGGCGACCACGGCCGCGAGGAGGATCGCGAGGACCCGGCGCATCACCGCCCAGCGTATCGCGCGATGTACGCGTCGACCCGGTCCTGCAGCTCGGCCGCCGTCCCGGAGTTGTCGATCACGTCGTCGGCCGCCTCGGCCCGGCGCGCCGGATCCCACATCCGCGCCTCGCGGTCCGCGAGCCGCTCCAGCCCGCCGCGGGCCCGGACGCGCTCGCGGCGGACCGCCTCGCCCGTCGTGATCACGAGCGTGCGGTCGAAGCGGGGCTCGAGCGCGGCCTCGAAGAGGAGCGGCGACTCGTAGACGATCAGGGGCGGCGCCGGGTCGTGCGTGAGGACGTCGCGGACCCAGGCCTCGAACTCGGCCTCGACGAGGGGGTGCAGCGCGCCCTCGAGCCAGGCCAGCGCCTCGGGATCGTCGAACACGCGCCCGGCCAGCGCCACCCGGTCGACCTCGCCGTCGGCGCCGAGCACGTCCGCGCCGAAGCGCTCCACGATCCGGTCGCGCACCGCCTGACGGTGGTAGAGGGTGTGCACGATCGCGTCCGCGCTGAGCACGGCGCAGCCGCGCGTCGCGAACGCCCTGAGCGCGCTGGACTTGCCCGCGCCGATCGCGCCCGACAGCCCGATCAGGAGCGGCCGGGTCAGCGGCCGGCCCTACGCCTGGTCGTCGGCCTCGGCGGGCGCCTCGGCCTCGGCGGACTCCTCGACGGCGGCCTCCGCCTCGGCGGTCTCCTCGGCGACGGCCTCGGCCGCCTCCTCGACGACCTCCTCCGCGGCCTCCTCGACCACGGCCTGCTCGGCCGCGACCGCGGCCGCGAGCTCGGCGGCCATGCCGGGCGGGAGCAGCCCCTCGAGGTCGTACTCGCCCTCCTCGACCGTGTCGAGGGAGAGGTCGCCGGACCCGCCGGGCTCGGCCAGCGGCTCGTTCGGGTCGATGAACGGGTCGCCGCCGGGCACGAGGCTGATCGGCGCCACGACGGGATCGCCGGGCAGGACCTGCTTCATGGACAGGCTCAGGCGGCGGCGCTCCGGGTCGATCTCGATGATGCGGACCAGCACGTGGTCGCCCTGCGAGACGACCTCGCGCGGATTCTCGACGTGGCGCTCGGCCAGCTCAGAGATGTGCACGAGGCCCTCGACGCCCTGCAGGATCTCGACGAAGGCGCCGAAGGTAACCACCTTGGTGGCCCGGCCGTGCACGACGTCGCCCTGCTGGTAGGACTCGAGGACGCGCTGCCACGGATCGGCCTGGGTCTGCTTGAGGCCGAGCGAGATGCGCTGGCGGTCGCGGTCCACGTCGAGGACCTTGACCTCGACCTCCTGGCCGATCTCGAGGAGCTCGGACGGGTGGTTGACGTGGCTCCAGGACAGTTCGGAGATGTGGATCAGGCCGTCGATGCCGTCGAGGTCGACGAAGGCGCCGAAGTCGACGATGTTCGAGACGACGCCGGTGACCGTCTTGCCGGGCACGAGGTCGTCGAGGATGCGCTGGCGCACCTCGCGGCGCTCCTCCTCGAGCATCGCGCGGCGCGAGAGCACCACGTTGTTGCGCGAGCGGTTCAGCTCGATCACCTTGCAGCGCAGCTCCTGGCCCCGGAACTCCTCGAGGTCCTGGACGCGCCGGATGTCGACCAGCGACGCGGGCAGGAAGCCGCGCACGCCGAGGTCGATGATCAGGCCGCCCTTGACGACCTCGATGACCGAGCCGGTGACGGGCTCGCCGCTCTCGGCGGCGGCCTCGATGCGCTTCCACGCCTTCTCGAAGCGGGCGCGCTTCTTGGAGAGGATCAGGCGGCCGTCCGCGTCCTCCTTCTGCATGACGAGGGCGTCGACCTCCTCCCCCATCTCGACCTCGTCGGACGGGTCGACGTTGCGGCGGATCGAGAGCTCGGCGTTCGGGATCACGCCCTCGCTCTTGTAGCCGATGTCGATCAGCACCTCGTCCTTGTCGATGCGCACGACCTTGCCCGTGACCACGTCGCCCTCCGAGAAGTCGGAGATCGTCGCGTCGTAGTTGGGCACCATCTCGCCGTCGATCTCGACCCACACGCTGGGGTCGGCGGCGATCATCTCTTCCTTGGTCTGCGGCATCGGTAGAGGACTGTCCTTGTCGTGGGAATCGGCCGGATCTCCGACCGGTGAACGCGCGCAAGCGTACCAGCGGCCGCGAAACCGGGCCGCAAGCGGGCCCTACTCCTTGGCGGCGGCCCAGGTCGGCCCGATGCCGGCATCGGCGACCAGCGGCGGATCGAGCGCGTGGGCGGCGACCATCTCCTCGACGGCGATCCGGCGGACGTCCTCGGCGATGCCCTCGGCGGCCTCGAACAGGAGCTCGTCGTGGATCTGGAGCACGAGGGCCGCGTCGCGCCCCTCGTCGCGCAGGCGCCGGTCGCAGGCGATCATCGCGACCTTGATGATGTCCGCCGCGCTGCCCTGGATCAGGGAGTTGACGGCGAGGCGCTCCCCGAGCTGGCGGACCTGGCGGTTCTTGGCCCTCAGCTCCGGGATCGGGCGCTGGCGGCCGAGCAGGGTCAGCGCGTAGCCGCGCTCCTCCGTCTCGGCGATCGTGGCCTCGATGAAGGCGCCGACGGCCGGGTAGCGGCCGAGGTAGGTGTCGATGTAGGCCTGCGCCTCGTCGCGGGGGATCTCCAGCTGCTCCGCGAGGCCGTAGGAGCTGATGCCGTAGATGATCCCGAAGTTGACCGCCTTGGCGCGGTCGCGCTCCTCCTTCGTGATCTCCGCCGGCTCCTTGCCGAGCACCTCGGCGGCCGTGGCGCGGTGGACGTCGTCGCCGCGGCGGAAGGCGTCGACGAGCGCGGGCTCGCCGCTCAGCGCCGCGAGGATGCGCAGCTCGACCTGGGAGTAGTCGCAGGAGATCAGCAGCCGCCCGGTCGGGGCCACGAAGGCGGCGCGGATCTCCCGGCCGAGGTCGGAGCGCACCGGGATCGCCTGCAGGTTCGGGTTCGTGCTGGAGAGCCGGCCCGTGGCCGCCGTGTGCTGCGAGAACGTGGTGTGCACGCGGCCCCGATCGTCGGCCGCCTCGGGGATCGCGCGCAGGTAGGTGCTGAGCAGCTTCGAGAGCTCCCGCCAGCGCTCGATCACGGCGATGATCGGATGGCGGTCGCGCAGCTTCGCGAGCACCGTGCGGTCCGTCGACGGGCCGGTCTTGCCGGACTTCTCGACGGGCAGCCCGAGGGTCCCGAACAGGACCTCGCCGAGCTGCTTCGGCGATCCCAGCGCGAACTGCCCGCCGGCCAGGCGGTGGGCCTCGGCCTCGAGCTCGGCCACCTCCGCCGCGCAGCGGTCGGCGATCGCGCCGAGGAGCTCCGCGTCGATCGCGATGCCGACCCGCTCCATCTCGGCGAGGACCGGCACCAGCGGCAGCTCGAGATCGGCGAGCAGGCCCAGGAGGCGCCGCTCGCGCAGGCGCTCCGTCAG